>CAUVQK010000145.1:0-4420 GCA_963553705.1 uncultured Streptococcus sp. | reverse complement strand
ATAATTATATGTTTAAATCTCGTATGTTGGATGCTATCAAGCAATCGCGTTATATTCCGCCGATTTGGTTGGCTATCTTGATTGCTATTGGTTTTGTTTATGGAGGAGGAATTTTAAGTTTTGTCGGAATGTTGCCAATTGGTATCATTGTCGGACTCTTGTTTGGCTTTGCAGATCCGACGATTAATCGGACAGAAGCAATGGCAACTATTAGTCACTATACGGTCTTTTTTCAGCTAGCTGGTTTCTTTTTTATCGCTCTTGCTGTCTTCCTCTGGGTTCGGTATCGTGAGAAGCGTCCTTTTTCTAGTCTGGGATTCTATAAACAGGACTGGTTCAAAAATCTCCTCAAAGGCTTCCTTATTGGAGCCGTTCAGTTTTCACTGGTTGTTGTCTTGCTCTTGGTAACGGGGACAGGCAGTCTGAAATTAGGTCAGCTTAACTTGCAGTCTTTGATTTTTGTCCTAGCTATCATTCCTTTCTGGATTCTCCAAGGCGGAACAGAAGAACTAGTGACGCGTGGTTGGCTCTTTCCAGCAGTTAGTGCTAAGTCAAATATCTTCATTGGTATCTTGATTTCTAGTGCTCTATTCGGGGCATTGCACCTCTTTAACCCTGGTGTGACCGTTCTTTCTATTGTCAATATCATACTAGACGGTATCTTTGCTTGTTTCCTTATGCTCAAGTATGACAATATGTGGGTACTGGCTGGCATGCACGGCGCTTGGAATTTTGTGCAAGGAAATATCTATGGTATTCAGGTCAGTGGCCAAGGAGCATCTACCTCAATCTTGAACTATAGCTCACAATCATCTGTGGATTTGTTATCCGGCGGAGCTTTCGGTGCTGAAGGATCTATTTTTACCAGTATCGTCCTGATTGGCTGCATTGCCTATTTTTACTGGTCACTAAAGAAAGAAAATCGCCTGCCTCAGGCGCTGATCTTTAAGAAATAACCATTCCGCCCAGTTTAGCTGGGCCTTTTTTATGTCTTTTAACGAGATGTGTGACAAGGGACAGACGATGGTAGAAGCGTGGCCATTCTACCTACACCCAAATCCAGAGAAAATAGGTCAAATATGGTAAAATGATAGAAGCACAATTTGAGGAATAAAAGATGATTAACAGAATAACAGATAATAAATTTGAATTGTTTTCTAAGTATGAGCCTTCAGGAGATCAGCCCCAGGCTATCGAGCAGTTGGTGGATAATATCGAAGGGGGCGAGAAAGCTCAAATTCTCATGGGGGCGACTGGTACTGGTAAGACCTATACCATGAGTCAAGTTATCGCTCAGGTTAACAAGCCAACTCTGGTTATCGCCCATAATAAAACGCTGGCCGGCCAGCTTTATGGTGAGTTCAAGGAGTTCTTCCCCAATAACGCGGTGGAATACTTCGTTTCCTACTATGATTACTACCAGCCTGAAGCCTATGTGCCTTCCAGCGATACATATATTGAAAAGGATAGCTCGGTCAATGACGAGATTGACAAGCTCCGTCACTCAGCGACATCAGCCCTCTTGGAGCGGAATGATGTGATTGTCGTGGCTTCGGTCTCTTGTATCTACGGTTTGGGATCGCCTAAGGAATACTCTGACAGCGTGGTAAGCCTGCGTCCTGGACTAGAGATTTCTCGTGACAAGCTGCTTAATGATTTGGTTGATATCCAGTTTGAGCGCAATGACATTGACTTTCAGCGGGGGAAATTTCGGGTTCGTGGTGATGTGGTAGAGATTTTCCCAGCTTCTCGGGATGAACATGCCTTTCGGGTAGAGTTTTTCGGAGATGAAATTGACCGGATTCGTGAGGTCGAAGCCTTGACGGGACGAGTCTTGGGTGAGGTGGACCATTTGGCCATCTTCCCAGCTACTCACTTCGTGACCAATGAAGACCACATGGAAGTAGCCATTGCCAAAATTCAGGCCGAGCTGGAGGAGCAGCTAGCTATCTTTGAGAAGGAAGGCAAGCTTCTGGAAGCCCAGCGCTTGAAACAGCGTACGGAGTATGATATCGAAATGCTGCGCGAGATGGGCTATACAAATGGTGTTGAGAATTATTCTCGCCATATGGATGGTCGGAGCGAAGGAGAGCCGCCTTATACCCTTCTGGACTTTTTCCCGGATGATTTCTTGATTATGATTGATGAGAGTCACATGACCATGGGACAGATTCGGGGCATGTACAATGGTGACCGCTCTCGTAAGGAGATGTTGGTTAATTATGGTTTCCGCTTGCCGTCTGCCTTGGACAACCGCCCGCTGCGCCGAGAAGAATTTGAAAGCCATGTTCACCAGATTGTCTATGTATCGGCTACGCCGGGCGACTATGAAAATGAACAGACGGATACGGTTATTGAGCAGATTATCCGGCCGACCGGGCTTCTGGATCCAGAGGTGGAAGTCCGCCCAACCATGGGGCAGATTGATGACCTTTTGGGAGAGATTAATGCCCGTGTCGAAAAGAATGAGCGGATCTTTATCACAACTCTGACCAAGAAGATGGCGGAAGATTTGACGGACTACTTCAAGGAAATGGGTGTCAAGGTCAAGTACATGCACTCGGATATCAAGACCTTGGAGCGGACTGAGATTATCCGAGACCTGCGCTTAGGTGTCTTTGACGTTCTGGTTGGGATTAACCTTTTGCGTGAGGGAATCGACGTACCTGAGGTTAGTCTGGTGGCAATTCTTGATGCGGACAAGGAAGGCTTCCTCCGCAACGAGCGTGGTCTTATCCAGACTATTGGCCGGGCAGCCCGCAACAGCGAGGGGCATGTGATTATGTATGCCGATACCATGACCCAGTCCATGCAGCGTGCTATCGATGAAACTGCCCGCCGCCGGGCAATCCAGATGGCTTATAATGAAGAGCATGGCATTGTACCGCAGACCATCAAGAAAGAAATCCGTGACCTGATAAGCGTGACCAAGGCTGCCCTGCCAGACAAGGAAGAAACTGTCGAAATCGAAAGCCTCAACAAGCAAGAGCGCAAGGACATGATTAAGAAACTGGAAGGTCAGATGCAAGAAGCTGCCGGACTCCTCGACTTCGAACTGGCCGCACAGATTCGCGATATGATTCTGGAAATAAAGGCGATGGATTGAGGGATATCAAGGAGAAAAACAAATGGACATCACTATCAAAACAATGGAAACAGCTGAGGAGATAGAAGGGAAATCCAGAGTTCATTGGCAGACATGGCGAGAAGCTTATGATGAGATTTTGCCTGCAGAATTTCAAGAGCAGATGACTTTGGATAAGTGCCGATTTTATAGTCAAAAGTATCCTGAGAATACCTTGATTGCCTTGGATGATGCTAAAGTGGTCGGTTTTGTTAGCTATGGTGATTTTCGAGACTTAGATAAAAGAGCGGGTGAAATTTTCGCCTTGTATGTCTTAAAAGAGTATTATGGCAAGGGTGTAGGACAGCAGTTAATGCAGGCTGCTTTTGCTGCCTTGGATGGTTATCAAGAGATTATATTATGGGTGTTAGAAGATAACAAACGTGCCATCGCCTTTTATGAAAAAATGGGTTTTGTTTTTGACGGCGAGGAAAAGGTCATTGACCTAGGAAAAGCCGTGAAAGAAAAACGGATGATTTACTCGAAAGACTCTAACAGTTAGTTTGGAAGTAATAGATATATTTTAAGGAGCACTATATGCGTTTTGCACTTTTACTCCGCGGCATTAATGTCGGCGGGAAAAACAAGGTTGTTATGGCTGATTTGAAGAAGGATTTAGCTGGGTTGGGTTTTGAAAATCCAGTTTCCTACATCAATAGCGGCAATCTTTTCTTTGATAGTGAGGAGCAGGAGGAAAGGATTCGGGAAAGCTTGACTACTTATTTTAGTCAGTCTTACGATTTTCCTCTGCCCTTTGTCCTTGTCAGCTCTGCCATGCTTCAAAATGAAATAGCAAATCTGCCTAGTTGGTGGCAGGATGAGACAGCCTTTCGGCGAGATGTTCTCTTTTATCTACCTGAAACAGACAAGGAGAGCGTCCAAGAGCTGGCAGGCAGCTGGGCAAATGACAAGGAGCAGCTGCATTTTGGACAGACGGCTTTCTTTTATAGCAATGCTGACCAAGCGGATTATCTCAAGTCCAACTACCATAAGAAACTGCTTAAGTCCAGTTTCTACAAACAATTGACTATCCGAAATGGCAAGACTTTCCAGAAGATTGTGGAGTTGGTGAATGAGAAGTAAAGCCAAAAAAAAAATAAAAGAAAAGTAAAAGTTCAGGGGAACAAGTTTATCCTTTGGTTGGAAAAGCATTGGATAGTAGAAGCTCTTTTAGGTTATATATTCTTTATAATGGTTGGTCTTGGCGTGGGATATTTAACATTTGGTAATGAGAGTATCCCTGCTCCGCTTCGTGAGTTTAGTTATATTAGCCCCTTGTATCTAAATTTGTTTCTT
>CAUVQK010000144.1:0-4423 GCA_963553705.1 uncultured Streptococcus sp. | reverse complement strand
AAAATTTCAAATTATCAACTTTTACTGGCACAGCTGGAAGCCTTGTTGGAGGGTGAGACCAATGCTTTGGCCAATCTTTCCAACGCTAGTGCCCTGCTCAATCAAGCTCTTCATAATTCTGTTTTTGCAGGTTTCTATCTTTTTGATGGGAAAGAGCTGATTTTGGGACCTTTTCAGGGCGGTGTTTCCTGTGTCCATATTACGCTAGGAAAGGGAGTCTGTGGGGAAGCTGCGGAGAAAGAAGAGACGATCATCGTAGATGATGTGACCCAGCATGCCAACTATATCTCTTGTGACAGCAGAGCGAAAAGCGAAATTGTAGTGCCCATGGTAAAAGACGGTCGACTGCTTGGAGTATTGGATTTAGACTCGGCATTGACAGGCGATTATGATAATCTAGATCAGGAATATCTGGAAAAGTTCGTCCAGATTTTGCTTGAAAAAACGACTTGGAATTTTGAAATGTTTGGAGAAAAAGCCTAATGTATCAAGCTTTATATCGGAAATACCGCAGTCAGACCTTTGGTCAGTTGGTGGGACAGCAGGTGGTAGCTACTACTCTGCGGCAGGCTGTTGAGCAAGGGAAAATTAGCCATGCCTATCTCTTCTCTGGTCCGCGTGGAACGGGGAAAACCAGTGTTGCCAAGATTTTTGCCAAGGCTATGAACTGTCCAAATCAAAAGGATGGCGAGCCTTGCAATGAATGCTATATCTGCCAGGCTATCACTGAGGGGAGTCTTGAAGACGTTATCGAAATCGACGCAGCTTCTAATAATGGGGTAGATGAGATTCGTGACATTCGGGACAAGTCTACCTATGCGCCTAGTCTGGCCAAGCACAAGGTCTATATCATTGACGAGGTGCATATGCTCTCGACAGGAGCTTTTAACGCCTTGCTCAAGACCTTGGAAGAGCCAACGGAAAATGTGGTCTTTATCCTAGCAACGACAGAGCTGCATAAGATTCCAGCGACCATTCTTTCCCGCGTCCAGCGTTTTGAGTTTAAGTCTATCAAGACGCAGGACATTATTGGTCATATTGAGTGGATTTTGGAGCAGGAAGGCATTGACTTTGAGCAGGAAGGTGTGCAGATTATTGCCCGTCGAGCGGAAGGTGGTATGCGGGATGCCCTGTCTATCCTTGATCAGGCTCTTAGCTTAACTCAGGAAAATCGTTTGACTACAGACACAGCTGAAGAAATCACCGGCTCTATCAGTTTGGGAGCTTTGGATGCCTATGTAGCAGCTTTGATTGCTCATGATGCAGTTGCGGCCTTGGATAATCTCAATCTGATTTTTGACAGCGGAAAAAATATGGCCCGTTTCGTAACGGATCTTCTGCAATACCTGCGTGACCTGATCATTGTCAAAACTGGCGGGGAAAATCATCATGCCAGTGAGCTCTTTCTGGAAAATCTCAAGACACCGCAGGACACTCTTTTTGCCATGATTGATATGGCGACTAGGAGTTTGGCAGACATCAGGAACAGCCTCCAGCCTAAGATTTATACAGAAATGATGACCATTCGACTGGCAGAGACCAGCAGTCATCCTGCAGCGGCAGCGATTCCAGATAATCTAGCCGAAGAGCTCAAGGGATTGAGACAAGAGATAGATAGTCTCAAGCAACAGCTGGCTAATGGCAATGGAAAACCTGCAGCAGCTGTCAAAACTTCGGATATTCGTCCGCAGAAATCTAAGGGCTACCGAGCAGACCGCAATAAGGTCAATGCCATCCTAGAAGAGGCTGTTGACAATCCAAGCCTTGCTCGCAGCAATCTGACTAAGCTGCAGAATGCTTGGGGTGAGATTATCGAAAGTCTGGCTGGAGCTGATAGGGCCTTGCTGGCAGGATCGCAGCCAGTGGCAGCCAATGAAAGCCATGCAATCTTAGCTTTTGAGTCTAATTTTAACGCTGAGCAGACCATGAAGCGGGATAATCTCAATACCATGTTTGGCAATATCCTCAGCAATGCGGCAGGATTTTCACCAGAGATTTTGGCTATTTCCTTAGAAGAGTGGACCAAGATTCGAGCGGATTTTTCGGCTCGCAGCCGCAATGGCAAGGTAGAGGTTGAAGAGAAGGAAGAGGAAAGCCTGATTCCAGAGGGATTTGACTTTTTAGCAGAAAAAATTACCATTCAAGAGGACTAAAAAAAGATTTTTCTAGCTTTTCGTGTTATAATAAATCTATGAACAGACGACAATTTATTGTAATGGCTGTTTTTACGGCCTTAGAAACCTATTTTTTCAATGAATCCATCATGGCGGGGCGCTATTTCATGGCTGCTTTCTGGGCAGTTTTGGTACTGCGCAATCTGCAGATTTCCTATGTCATGGGGCGGATTGTGGATGAAATCGATAAACATTTAGGACCGAAATAATGAAAACAGGACTGAGTCATTAAGACTCAGTCCTTTTGAAATGGATTTTTCTGATTACCAACTGGTTAGCGAGACTTCACCGCTGTTGAGCCAGATTTCCTGACCATCTGTCAGCTGGACTAAGAGTTGCCCGCTGTCTGAGATGTCTTTGGCCAAACCTTGGTAGTCTGCGCCTTTTTGGCTGAAGCTTACTTGCCGTCCCAGCACCAAGGATTGCTGCTTGTAGAGATAGATGAGCTCTTCTGGGTCACTTTCGTAGAAGCATTTCCAAATCTCGGCAATGAGCTCATTGCGACTAATGGCTGGTTTCTCTTCAAAGAGGGAGCCGGCTTTTTCTTTGATGTCGGCTGGAAAGTCTGTAATGAAAAAATTAAAGCCAACACCGATGATGACATCAGTGACGAGTCCAGTCTCAATAGAAGTTGTAGCCTCAGTTAAGATGCCGGCAATTTTCTTGTTTCGATAGTAAATGTCATTAACCCACTTGATATCAACCTCCATGAGGTTTAGATTTTTCACTGCCTTGTAAATGGCACCCGCAGTTAAGATAGTATAGGAGGGGAGCTGGTCAAAGGGGAGGTTGGGCTTGAGGTGGAGAGACATGTAAAAACCGCCCTGGCTGGGGCAGAAGAAGGCACGACCGAAACGGCCTCGGCCAGCAGATTGGGCAGTGGCCAGATAGAGAGTGTTGGCCGGGCGTCCGGCCTCCATGCCAGCCTTGGCATCCATCTGAGTGGACTGACAGTCAGGATTGAAGGAGACCTGAACTGGTGAGTGTGTCTCAATCCAATCAGGAATCAGTAGGTCACCCGCTGTCAATCGATAGCCGCGGTTTTTGACGGATTCGATTTGGATGCCTTCTCTCTCCAATTTTTGAATGGCCTTCCAAATGGAAGTTCGTGAAATGCCCAATTCTTGGGCTATTTTTTCACCGTTGACATAGTCGTCAGCCTGGCTGAGGATGTCAAAGAGTTTTTCGTAGGTTTTCATAGGAGGTCTTTCTAGCTTAAAGGCTGCTTTCTCTTAGTGTCAGCTTGGTAGAGAGCTTAATCATGTAAGGAATGGAGCTTTCGTCAGTTTTAATCATCTGATCCAGCATCTGCAGAGCTTGCTTGCCCATTTCCTCTGTGAAGACTGTCACAGTACTGAGAGGCGGATAGACGTATTTGGCAATGGATGTATCATTAAAGGAAATAATCTGGACATCTTGGGGAACAGCTATCCCTGCTTCCTGAAGAGCACGGAGAGCACCGACTGCCAGAGCATCGCTGGCGATGAAAAATGCTTTGGGCATCTGTTCGTTCTGCTGGTTGATGAGCTCTTTCATTAGTTGGTAGCCAGACTCTGAGGAGAACTTGCCTGTCTTGACATAGGCCGGCTGATAGAGGCCTTTGTCACTAAGGTAACGGTAGAAGCAGGCCAAGCGCGGATCGTCAAGACTTGTCGTTCCGTCTGTAGTTTCTTCGAGTCCAGCAATCATACCGATTTCTCGAATGCCCTGCTGAAGAAAATGGTGGAGAACATGAGTAACGGCATGCTCAAAGTCCGTTGTCACACAGCTGTGGCCTTGGTCGAGCGTATCGCTGTCCACGAAAACCAGGGCAGGACTGTATTGCTCCAGCTCCTTGACTTGCTTGGTGCTGAATTTTCCGATGGCAATGATGCCGTCAATCTGTTCTAGCTGGCTCAGAGAGTCGTTGTTGAAAATCCGCACGATATCATAGCCCAGTTCCTGGGCTTTCTTTTCGATGCCTAAGCGGATAGAGTAGTAATAAAGATCATCCAGCTCTTCCAGCTCAGTGTACCATTCGACAATAGCGATGCGATGGGTCTGAGGTAGACTCTTTTTCTGTCTTTTGCTTTTTTTGTAGTTGAGCTGTTCTGCGATATCGAAAATCTTCTTACGTGTCTCATCGCTGACAGACATGGACTTGTCATAGTTCAAAACCCGCGAAACAGTTGCGGGAGAAACACCAGCTGTCTGGGCGATATCCTTGATAGTAGCCATTTTTTTGGTCCTTTTTAATTTACTGTCTAAAT
>CAUVQK010000143.1:0-4428 GCA_963553705.1 uncultured Streptococcus sp. | reverse complement strand
GTCCCATCGCCCCATTTCTTATGGTGGGCAATATCTCCGATAGCCCAAGCAACTTCCGGCTTAGATGGCTGGCTCTGACTGCTTTTTCCAAAAGGCAGACTGCCTGTAGAAATCGAACTAGGAGCCGCCTGACGCTTCCGCTCTTGTAGAGCCTGGGCTAGGCTCATACCCTGACCGAACTGACTAGTATCGCTATTGGTATAACTAACCTTAAAAGAGCTGTTTGCTGGTCGAGCCAGTCCCTGATAGTCTAGCAAGTCTGAGCTGATTTCTCTCAAAAAGCGAGTAGGATGATTATAGTTGGTTTTACCATAAAGCATACGGGAATTGGCATTTGTCAGATAGAGAATCTTCTCTGCTCGGGTAATGCCGACATAGGCCAAACGTCGCTCCTCTTCCAGCTCATCCTCATCTTCAGATGCCCGACTCAGAGGGAAGACATTTTCCTCCATACCAACCAGAAAGACGACTGGAAATTCCAATCCCTTGGCTGCGTGGAGGGTCATCAGAGTCACTTCAGAACTCTCCGTATCTCCGTCATCTGTGTCCGCTATCAAGGCTAAGTCATTGAGAAAACGGCTGAGCTTGTCAAGGCCAGACTCATCACTAGGATTATCTGGACTTTCATCAAAGTTCTTAGTTACAGACAGGAATTCTTCGATATTTTCAATCCGTGCTTGGCTTTCCAAGGTTGCCTGGGCTGCCAAGGCTGTAGCATACCCTGTCTTTTCCAATACAGCTTCTACCAGCTCCGTCACTGTATAATCATCCAAGCGCTCCCGCAAATCCAGTAGCATATTGGCAAAATCATAGACCGTCTGAGCCGCCTTACCCTTGACCGGCGACAGCAGGATATTGGCCGATGCATCCAGTAAAGAGATTTCCTGACTAGCTGCAAAATTTCGAATCTTATCAACAGTACCTGGTCCAACACCACGCTTGGGCTCATTGACTACACGCTCATAGCTGATATTATCGCTAGGATTGGCGATGAGGTTAAGATAGGAAATAACATCGCGGATTTCCTTGCGGCTGTAGAACTTGGTGCCACCGACCATAGTATAGGGAATATTGGACTTTAGCAGGGCTTCCTCCACTGTCCGTGACTGGGCATTGGTCCGGTAAAGAACTGCAAAATCCTTATGACTGTATCCTTCTCGGTTCAGCTGATCAATAGTTCGGGCGACAAAGAGAGCCTCGTCCTGCTCGTCATTAGCCCGATAGTAGACAATTTCCTCACCGTCTTCGTTTTGAGTCCAGAGATTTTTAGGACGGCGGTTTCGGTTGTTTCGGATGACTTCATTAGCTGCCTGAAGGATGGTTTTGGTGGAACGATAATTTTCCTCCAGCAGGACTACCTTAGCTTCTGGATAATCCTTTTCAAAGTCCAGGATATTCTGCATATCGGCTCCCCTCCAGCCATAGATAGACTGGTCAGCGTCTCCGACCACGCAGATATTCTTAAAGCGGGAAGCCAAGAGCTTGACCAGCTGATACTGGGCATGGTTAGTATCCTGATACTCGTCCACATGGATATACTGGTAACGTTGCTGGTAGTAGGTCAGAACGTCAGGATTTTGGTCAAAAAGCCGCAGAGTCAGCATAATCAAGTCGTCAAAGTCCATGGCTTCGGACTGGCGCAATTCCTTTTGATAGGCTGAGTAACATTTGGCCACAATCTCTGTATACATGTCACCAGCTAGATTCGCATAGGCCACCTCATCAATCAGGTCGTTCTTAGCATTGGAAATAGTACCCAGAATGGCGCGCTCATTCCACTTTTTAGGGTCCAGATTGAGATTTTTAAGAATTCGCTTCATCAGAGTCCGCTGTTCACCCGGATCAACGATGGTGAAGTTGCGGTTGTAGCCAATATGATCTGCTTCTCGCCGCAGGATTCGCACACACATAGAGTGGAAGGTGGCGATTAAGCAATCTTGGGCCTCCGTTTTGAGTTTTTCAGCCCGTTCTCTCATCTCCCGCGCCGCCTTATTAGTAAAGGTAATAGCAAGGATATTCCAAGGATTAACCATCTTCTCATCAATCAAATAGGCAATGCGGTGGGTCAGGACACGGGTCTTACCCGATCCAGCTCCCGCCATAATCAGCAAAGGCCCTTCTGTTGTTTGAACCGCCTCAGCCTGACGGTCATTCATACCGTTTAATAAAGGATGCATGTTTCTTCCTCTTTCAAAGTCAATGCTACTATTATAACAAAAATCCTGATGAAGCTAAACCAGAAAGAAGAGGAATTTCTGATTTTAGATTAGATTTTAGGAAAAGTCATTTAAGACGCCCTAAGCCCGAAGGAAATTGAAAATCAAGCCTATTTTTGCTATAATAAGCCCATATGAGACTTAGAACATCTGTCCAGAGATGACATTTCTTCTCAAGTCTCTTTTCAATTCTGCTGCCCCACTTAGAAAGAAAGGCTGTCATGAAAAATCCTAGTAACAATCTGAAGTTAGCGGAGAGAGGAGCCATCCTTTCCATCGCTACCTATCTGATTCTATCTGCGGTCAAGATTATCGCAGGCTCTACCCTACAGTCCTCCAGTCTGACGGCCGATGGCTTCAACAATGTCTCTGATATCGTGGCTAATATCGCCGTTTTAATTGGCCTGCGTATGGCCAGAAAACCAGCCGACCGTGATCATCGCTTCGGCCACTGGAAGATAGAGGATCTGGCCAGTCTCATCACATCTTTCATCATGTTTTTCGTTGGATTTGATGTCTTGATAGAGACTATTCAAAAGATTATCTCCAACCAAGAGACTAAGATTGACCCTGTTGGTGCCGTGGTCGGAATCATCTCGGCAATCATTATGTTGGGTGTTTATTTTTACAATAAAACTCTAGCTAAAAAAGCTCACTCCAAGGCTCTGGATGCTGCAGCCAAGGACAACCTGTCAGACGCTGTAACTTCTATCGGGACTTCAATCGCTATCATTGCCAGCGCCTTTAAATTCCCAATCGTTGATAAGCTGGCAGCCATTGTCATTACCTTCTTCATTCTCAAGACAGCCTATGATATCTTTATGGAATCCTCCTTCAGCCTGTCCGACGGATTTGATGAAAGCCTGCTGCAGGACTATAAGCAAGCTATACTGGAAATTCCTAAGATCACTCAGGTCAAGTCGCAGCGTGGCCGGACCTATGGCAGTAATATCTATCTGGATATTATCTTGGAAATGAATCCTGATTTATCTGTTTTTGAAAGCCATGAGATTGCGGACCAAGTCGAAGATATGCTTATGGAGCGCTTCGGAGTTTTTGATATTGACATTCATATTGAGCCTGCTCCTATTCCCGAGGATGAGACGTTGGACAATCTTTACCCAAACCTGCTCATGCGTGAGCAGCTCGTGGAGCAAGGCAGCCAACTGGATACGCTTCTGTCCGCCGAATTTCTTTATATTTCCCAAGATGGCCGACAGCTGAACAAGGCTGAATTTCAGGCGGAAAGAACCTCAAAAACTCCTCTCAAAAACTTTGAACTGCTCTCTGTCAGCCAGAAAACCAAGCTCATCCGCTATGAAATGGACGGTGTCATCCATACCAGCCTCTGGCGCCGCCACGAAGTATGGCAAAACATCTTTCACCAAGAGACACGAAAAAACAACTAGACAGGCTATCTGGTTGTTTTTTGTAAACAGTAGTTTTCTTTCTAAAAAGATTTTTTTAAAACAAAACAACAGTGGGTTACTTCGTTTCGATAAATCCGAATTTACTCAGCGGTGAGAGTCGGAACTCCACCACTCCCTTGATTTGACTGGCTTTGATGAGCCCAAATTCTCGGCTGTCCTTGGTATTTTCACGTCGGTCATTAAGAATCAGATAAGAATCTTTAGTAATTTTATCAGAATTTGAGTCTTTTAAATCCATAATAGAGAAATCATGAGTGTAGTAACCAGAACTTCCTGCTGAAGCCAAATATTTCTCGCGCATTCTTTCGATGTATTGTTCCGACATGACCTGGCCGTTCAGATAAAGGAGGTCATCCATATAGGTTACCTGATCTTTTTCCTGGGCAATGACCCGGCCGACATAGTCTTTGCCGTCCACTTCATAGAGGACAAAGTCTCCACGCTTGATGTCTTGCTTTCTCGTCGCCAAGACCAAGTCATTCTTTGCCAAATAAGCATTGCTGTCTTGCTCAGTCACCCGATAAGGCGTATAAATAAAAACTCTCAGCCCTATAATGATAGCTGCTAGAACTGAAAAAATAATGACATTTCTTAATAAATCTCTCTTTAACATCTGTCTCTCCCATCTCTTTTATACCATTATATCATTTTTAGACAAAATAGACAAAGGGACAATCTTATTTCAAAAATCAAAACGCTGACGTGTCCTTCTTCCCATACAAGATACTGGTCATCACTTCAACAAGAGAAAAAAACCGATGATTTTTCAATCAACGGTTCTT
>CAUVQK010000142.1:0-4454 GCA_963553705.1 uncultured Streptococcus sp. | reverse complement strand
ATTGAAAATCAGGTAAAGAGCCATAAAAATCATGAAAAAAACGATGATTTGAAAGAGACTGGCTCCAGTGAAAAGATACTGATCCAAAACAATCACGTCTCCTCGGATACTATTTTGGATAGTATAGTTAAAGATAAGAGCAAATGATGCACTTAGTACCAAAGCAACAGAAACACTGGCTTTATTCTGAGCGAGATCTCGAAGACCCTTCACAACTAGAAAGCTGGGGAGAGAAAGCAGGATAAAGATAAGTGCGATAAGGCAGAGGAAAGTTAGCATAAAGTTCTGCGTTATGTCCAACTTGCCTTCCTCAAAGAAATTCACTAAATAGCTTTGGTGATGCAGCAATTCCGGCATCTTATCGTCCATCAAAGCAAGAAATAGAAAGAATTGGGACAGAAAAAGATTTTCCAGTACCTCTCTATTTTTCTTAGCAACCTGCAAGAACTTACCTGGAAAGCGTTTTTTAAGCTTTGGAAAATGGATAAAAATATACGCAAATAAGAAAATCAAAAGCAGGCCAGGTAAGGAGTTAAACTGCCAAAAATGATTGCTGAAAACCCGTTCTGCTTTGAACTCAAAATCATTGACGTGCTGAGTTACTGTCAGTAAGTAAGAAAATCCCATATAGAGAGCGTAAATAACAGCTGACCATATGAAAAATCTTTTGCTGAAGAGCTGAGACAAAAGCTTGCCCAAGCCAAACAAAAGAGGAAGCAACATCAGAAAGGCCAGCCACAAGGCTGGATAATTCCGCAAATTTTCGCCTTCCTCCAATAGTAAGACTGTTGTAACAGAAACTGTATCTAAAAGTAAAAAACTAATCAACAGGTATGAGAACTGCTTATAGTGGTTGAGTAAAAATTTCATTTTTCTTTCTGGTAAATAGTTATATTCTCTAGCGAGATTTTTTGTAAACCAAGAATCTCACTTTTTCTTTAAAAGATTGGACAAACGATTTCTAATCTTTTGAGATAAATTTTTCTGACTTAATTTTTCTTTTTGCTCGGTCAACTCTTCCCTTTTCCTCTGCAAGTCCAGTAAAGAGGGGAGGGAAGATAAGGGCATAATCTTGAAATCATAATGACTGTCCCAAGCTATATAAACCAATAAATGCTCTAAAACATCAGACAACTCCTGCTCAGAGGATGGCAAGCTTTCTAAGCTCTTCATCTGGAACAAACTAGTCAAAGCAGAATATTTGAACCATAAGAAGCCGCCATAGACTCTCGTTAGAGAAGGGGCGGTCATAAAGTCAAAAGACTTATGCAAACCAGCTTCCTGCCAGACAGCAGTCAGACTTGGAAGCGGCGGTTCTGACTCAAACAAGCCATCTCTGACTAGGCGCGGCAAATCTGGAATAACCAGCCCTACAGCAGACTCCTGCTCTAGCGCTTCTATGCTTGCATCTGCATAATCAACCATCATATTTATCAAATCAGAGCGCATAGCTTGGTCAAAAACAGCCTGATTCTCTACCAATCGATGAGTAGATAGATGGCCGATATAAGCATAGTCTTGCAGAATTTCCTTCTGGTCTAGCATGGCAAGCCAGGCATGCGATGCCTGACTTAGGACAAGCTGAACTTTATCGCCCAGATGTGCCAGCGCTGTCTGCAGCTGTTTCAGCATTTCTGGCTGCGCTACAGTCACTAAATACTGATACTGAGATGACAGAGAGAATAGCTTGTCCTGATAGTGCTGAAAAATAGGAAAATCCGTTACATGAATATGCAGGAGGACAGGCTGATCAGCCCGATAGTTCGAAGTTGCCTGAGACAAATACTTGTCCTGTAGCAAACAAGGAAGGTCTGGACCAAAATGATAGAACAGGTGTTCCCTAATAAGCGAAGTTGGATAGGATGAGTTGGTTTCAAGATCTTCCAGCAAATACCCAGCCAAAAAAGGATTGCCCGTGAGAGCCTTCACCTTTAGAAAAGGAATCTTTGCTTCCAGAATCCTAAGAGGCTTATAGTATGAAAAATCTGGATGAACCAATTCTCCTGCTTCTTCCTGACGGGTATCAAGGAGAGCTTGATATTTGAATCCTGCCTCTACAAAACGTTTGGTAAACTGGGTCTCGTAATGGTCTATCACATCTTGAACGTCAGTAAAATCTTCTACCTGAGACCAAAATTCACGGAAAGACTTGTCTTTAAGAACTGACTGCTTAAAGGTGACAAAGTAGCTCTGCAGGTGTTCTTCAAAGTACCTGGTCTTGCGAAAATTAGTCATTCCCCAAAAATCGACTTGCGAATCCTCTTCAAAGCGCTGATAAATGGGCGCCAAATCCCATAGTGGACCA
Source organism: uncultured Streptococcus sp. (assembly GCA_963553705.1). Taxonomy (GTDB): domain Bacteria; phylum Bacillota; class Bacilli; order Lactobacillales; family Streptococcaceae; genus Streptococcus. The sequence goes on along the minus strand of CAUVQK010000142.1, from coordinate 2,149 downwards.
AAGCAAGTGTCGTTCATGAGAGTCAGGGAGTCTGAGTTCTGCAAAGTGTCAAAACCCAGCCAGTTCATGCCATCACGCCAGGCAGCAAAATCGAAGCCTCGATTATCCCGCTCAAGCAAGTCAGAAATTCCCAAGTCTTCTCTCAGCCGGCATTTGTCCTCATTACTCAAAGGACTATTTGAAATAAAAAGAATCTTAGAAAAAAGCGGCTTTAGCTGCTCCAATTGATAGAAGACATGACCGCTTATATGATTGCATTTATTGAAATGAACATAGAGTAATATTCGTTCCATGAAAATACCTTATTCTTTATGATTGAGAAATCTTCCAACTGCCATTACGTTGGATTAAGCCAGTAGCAGAATCCTTAGCAGAGACATCATCATCCTTAATATCCTGACGATTGATTAAGATAACTGGGTTGTTCTGAGAGTCTGCAAAGGCTAAAATTTGTTCTTCCTGATCCCGCACTGAAACCTGCAGTTTTAACTTAGCGTTATTTATCTGTGACACATGGCACTTGTAAGTCAAGCGCTTCTGTCCAGGTCCTTCTGTCGGCTGATCCATGGAATTATCATTGTAAAGCCAGATAGTTCGATCGATATCTGTCAGAGAAAAGGAAACATAGGTCGGGAGGTCTTGATTAACCCGATAAGAAATTTCAAATTCAATCTCTTGTTCAGGTGAAATCTGAGGCGAATGCAAGAGCTTAACCTTCAAATCAGAAACTGCCGCATTCTCAACCTGGAATCCCTCGTTCATGGCTTTTGTTTCAGTCGCATTGTCCAGACTGTACTGGTTTGCCACATCATCTGGATTGCCGATAGCCTTGACCAAGCCATTTTCAATCAAGACGGCCTTATTACAATACTTTTTAACAGCTCCCATGTCATGGGTCACCAGAATGGTCGTCTTGCCTGACTCCTTGCGATCTTTGAAGTAATCATTACACTTACGCTGAAAGGCTTCGTCTCCAACAGCCAAGACCTCGTCCAAAATCAGAATATCACCCTGAGCCTTGATGGCCACAGAAAAAGCCAGACGCACCTGCATACCGCTGGAGTAGTTCTTAAGCTTTTGGTTCATAAACTCTCCTAGCTCAGCAAACTCCACGATATCATCGTACATGGCGTCTACTTCTTCTGTTGAGAATCCCAGCATGGCACCGTTCATATAGACATTTTCGCGGCCAGTTAGTTCTGGATTGAAACCTACACCCAGCTCAATAAAGGAAACCAACTTACCATCAATAGTTACCTTGCCCCTCTCCGGAATATAAATCTCAGAGATAATTTTCAGGAGGGTGGACTTACCAGATCCATTGCGGCCAACAATCCCGTAGAAGTCACCTTTTTCGACCTCAAAGGAAATATCTTTCAAAACATGCTGTTCTTTGTAGCCTTTAATCCCCTTAAAACGATTGACCAGACTGGTTCTCAAACTCTGAGTAGCCTCAGTAGGCAATCGAAAGAATTTACTTACATGGTCGACTTTTACTGCAATATTATTTGACATTATAAAATCTCCGCAAATCTCTTAGCATTTTTATTAAAGAAGAACAAACCTAGAGCCAATATCACAAAAGGAATCAAGTAAGGGATGAGGGCGATTAGTTTGTTATTCACGATATCCCAGCCTCTGACATTAACAGGAGCAACAATGAAATGGCGCATGTCCTGCAGCATCTGGGCAATCGGATTGAGCATCATAATTTTAGCTACAAAAAGTTTTTTACCATCCAAAAGGAAGTTCAGAGAGTAGATAATGGGGCTGGCGTACATTCCTGCTTGAAGAGCCACTTCCCAAATCGGTCCAATATCCCGATACTTCACAAACAAGGAAGACAGCATGAGGGCGCAGCCCATTGCCAAGACCAATACCTCCAGAAAAAGAGGAATAATTACCAGCGTATGCAGGCCGAATTCCACCTGATTGATCAAGGCGAAAAGGAAAACAACGACCAGATTAATCAGAAAATTGATTGCCGCTCCAAGAACCGATGAAAAGACGATGGTATGCTTAGGAAAGTTCAATTTACGAAGCAAATCTCCTCGGGATACGATGGAAAGCATGCCCATATTGGTGGCTTCGGTAAAGAAAGACCAGAAAACCATCCCCAGCAAAAGCCCTACTGTATAGTGGGGTGTCC
>CAUVQK010000141.1:0-4477 GCA_963553705.1 uncultured Streptococcus sp. | reverse complement strand
AAGAAGAGTCTCATGCACAAGATGTGGGGTGACCGTTACAATCAATTTGCAGGGCTCCGCAACTTGCTGACTTATCAAATCTGCCATCCGGGCAAGAAATTGCTCTTTATGGGTTCAGAATTTGGTCAGTTCCTAGAATGGAAGTCAGAAGAGCAACTAGAATGGTCGAATCTGGACGATCAGATGAACAAGAAGATGCAGGGCTTTACTGCTGCACTCAATGCCTTCTATAAAGACAATCGTCCGCTTTGGGAGATTGATCTGAGCTACGATGGTATCGAAATCATAGATGCGGATAATACTGATCAAAGTGTTCTTTCCTTTATCCGTAAGACAGAAAAAGGAGACATGTTAGTTTGCGTATTCAATATGGCGCCGGTAGAGCGGAAGAACTTTACCATTGGTGTTCCAGTGGAAGCCATTTATGAAGAAGTATGGAACACTGAATTAGAAGAATGGGGAGGTGTTTGGAAGGAACATAACGAAACAGTTCAGTCTCAAGAAGGACTTTGGAAAGATTATCCACAGACCTTGACCTTTACACTGCCAGCTCTTGGAGCAAGCATCTGGAAGATCAAGCGTCGGATTGCTCGAAAAAATGCTAAAAAAGATTCCACAAAGGAGTAATAGTCTATGAAGAATGAAATGCTAGCTTTGATTCTTGCCGGCGGGCAAGGAACTCGTCTTGGAAAGCTCACACAGAGTATCGCAAAACCTGCGGTACAGTTTGGCGGTCGCTATCGTATTATTGACTTCGCCTTGTCTAACTGTGCCAACTCCGGTATTCATAATGTCGGTGTCATTACTCAATACCAACCACTAGCTCTGAACAGTCATATCGGAAATGGTTCTAGCTGGGGGCTCGATGGTATTAACTCAGGCGTGTCCATTCTTCAGCCTTATTCTGCGAGCGAAGGAAATCGTTGGTTTGAAGGTACCAGCCATGCGATTTATCAAAATATCGACTATATTGACAGCATCAATCCTGAGTATGTCCTGATTTTGTCTGGGGACCATATCTACAAGATGGACTATGATGACATGCTTCAATCTCACAAGGACAACAATGCCAGCTTGACAGTTGCCGTTCTGGATGTGCCTCTCAAAGAAGCCAGCCGTTTCGGTATCATGAATACAGATGCTAATAATCGAATTGTTGAATTTGAAGAAAAACCAGAAAATCCTAAGTCAACCAAGGCTTCTATGGGGATTTATATCTTTGACTGGCAGCGTCTGCGCAATATGCTGGTAGCTGCTGAGAAGAGCAATGTGGATATGTCTGACTTTGGTAAGAATGTTATCCCTAACTACCTTGAATCTGGCGAAAGCGTTTATGCTTATGATTTTGAAGGCTATTGGAAAGACGTTGGTACAGTAGAGTCTCTCTGGGAAGCCAACATGGAATACATCAGCCCAGAAAATGCTCTGGATAGCCGCAATCGTCGCTGGAAGATTTATTCTCGCAACTTGATTTCTCCGCCAAACTTCATCAGTGAAAATTCCCACGTGGAAGACTCGCTGGTCGTTGATGGCTGTTTCGTTGACGGTACAGTAAAACACTCTATTCTTTCTACTGGTGCTCAGGTCAAAAAGGGTGCAGTCATTGAAGACTCTGTCATCATGAGTGGAGCTGTTATTGGCAAAGACGCTAAGATCAAGCGGGCTATTATCGGAGAAGGAGCCATCATTGCTGAAGGTGTAGAAATAGATGGCACAGAGGAAGTATTTGTTGTCGGATACAACGAGAAAGTGGGGGTACCAAAAGATGAAGATTGATAAATACTCAGCAATTTTAGGAAATACAGTCGGATTCCATGACATGTCAACTCTGACAAATCATCGTCCAGTAGCCAGCTTGCCATTCGGTGGGAAATACCGCTTGATTGACTTCCCGCTTTCAAGTCTTGCCAATGCTGGTATCCGCAGTGTCTTTGGTATCTTCCAGCAGGACAATATCAGCTCTGTCTTTGACCATATTCGTTCTGGCCGTGAGTGGGGTCTGTCTACCTTGCTTAGCCACTATTATCTGGGAATCTACAATACTCGTGTAGAAAGCTCTACAGTCGGTGAGGAATACTATAAGCAGCTTTTGACCTACCTGAAACGTTCTGGTTCCAACCAAACGGTCGCTCTTAACTGCGATGTCTTGGTTAATATTGACCTCAATCAAGTTTTCCATTTGCACAATACAACAGAACAGCCAATCACAGTTGTCTATAAGAAATTGCACAAGGAAAATATCTCGGATGTGAATGCTGTCCTAGATATTGACGAAACAGACCATGTCAGAGGGCATAAACTCTTTGATGGCCGAGAAGATGCTGAGCTCTTCAATATGTCTACAGACATCTTTGTAGTGGATACTCCTTGGCTAATTGAAAAGCTGGAAGAAGAAGCTAAGAAAGAGCATCCGCAAAAACTTCGCTATGTCCTGCGTGATTTAGCAACTCAGGAAGGGGCATTTGCCTACGAATATACAGGCTATCTGGCGAATATCTATTCTGTAGAGACCTACTACAGATCCAACATCGATATGCTTGAAAGTAAGAAATTCTACTCTCTCTTCAGTCCGAACCAAAAGATTTACACCAAGGTTAAGAATGAAGAGCCAACTTACTATGCTGAGTCTTCAAAAGTATCTCGCTCCCAGTTTGCGTCAGGAAGCATTGTGGAAGGTGAAGTCATCAATTCTGTGATTTCACGGAATACCAAGATTAAGACTGGAAGCAGTGTCAAACACAGTGTTCTCTTCCCTCGAGTGAAAGTTGGAGAAAATGCAACTGTTGAGTACGCGATTGTGGACAAGGGTGTTGAAATTGGCGAAGGAGTGGTGATTCGCGGAACTGCAGAAGACCCAATCGTAGTCAAGAAGGGCCAAAAAGTTACAGAGGACATAATTCGATGAAGATTTTATTTGCAGCAGCAGAAGGAGCCCCATTTTCTAAGACAGGTGGTTTGGGAGACGTTATCGGCGCTCTCCCCAAATCACTGGTCAAGGCTGGCCATGAAGTTGGTGTCATTCTGCCATACTATGACATGACTGATGCCAAATTTGGCGACCAAGTGGAAGACCTTTTCTATTTTGAAGTCAGCGTTGGCTGGCGCCGCCAGTATGTTGGGGTCAAGCGCCTGGTCTTGAACGGTGTGTCCTTCTATTTTATTGACAACCAGCATTATTTCTTCCGCGGCCATGTTTACGGGGACTTTGATGACGGTGAGCGCTTTGCATACTTCCAGTTAGCAGCAGTAGAGCTGATGGAGCGGATTGATTTCATTCCAGATGTTCTGCATGTTCACGATTATCATACAGCTATGATTCCTTTCTTGGTTAAGGAAAAATACCATTGGATTCAAGCATATCAGAATATCAAGACTGTCTTGACCATCCATAATCTGGAATTCCAAGGCCAATTCCCTGACAGTATGCTTTGGGAACTGTTTGGAGTGGGCTACGAGCGCTATGCAGACGGAACCCTGCGTTGGAATGACTGTCTCAACTGGATGAAGGCTGGTATTCTCTATGCGGATCGAGTGACAACTGTATCACCAAGCTATGCAGGTGAAATCCGGACACCAGAATTTGGTTGCAATTTGGATCAAATCCTGCGGATGGAGTCCGGTAAATTGGTCGGAATTGTCAATGGTATTGATACGGATATCTATAATCCAGAAACGGATCCGCTATTAGCCCACCACTTTGAGAAATCAGACTTATCTGGTAAACTAGAAAATAAGCGAGCTTTGCAAGAGCGAGTTGGTCTGCCTGTGCGTGATGATGTGCCGGTTGTTGGGATTGTTTCCCGCCTGACACGTCAGAAAGGCTTTGATCTGGTAGTGGAAGAGTTGCACAATCTCCTCCAGGAAGATGTGCAGATTATCCTCTTGGGAACAGGCGATCCAGCTTTTGAGCAGGCTTTCGCTTGGTTTGGTCATGCCTATCCTGATAAGCTTTCAGCTAACATCCTCTTTGATGTGACCTTGGCTCAGGAGATTTACGCTGCCAGCGATATTTTCCTCATGCCAAGCCGCTTCGAGCCTTGTGGCCTGTCACAAATGATGGCTATGCGCTATGGAACCTTGCCTTTGGTGCATGAAGTGGGCGGTCTGCGTGATACCGTAGAGCCTTACAATGCCTATACAGGACAGGGAACTGGCTTTAGCTTCAATAACTTTTCTGGCTACTGGCTGACTTGGACCTTCAAGGAAGCACTGAGGCTTTATGTCGATGACAAGGAAGCTTGGAAATCTCTGCAAGAGCAGGCGATGGAGAGAGACTTCTCTTGGGATACAGCTAGCCAGGCTTACAGTGATTTATATCAATCACTTCTATAACATTTACTTCGGAATCAGTGTAAACAAATCCTCTCTTGTCCATGGGACAAGGGAGGATTTCCGTGAGAATTACATTTTTATATATTATCATACTGTTTTGGAGCTCTGTTTTTAGCTTGTGGCTGAAGCGAGTACTTCTCATCTT
>CAUVQK010000140.1:0-4505 GCA_963553705.1 uncultured Streptococcus sp. | reverse complement strand
TTGAGGATGGTAAATTGACCTACATTCTATCTTTTTAAAGGCGCAAAAAATGCCCTTTCGGACATTTTTTCTATTCTTGTTCTTGTTTATACTTTTCGAGTTCAGCTTTATTAGCCCAGACATAGTGTCCTGGACGAATCTCTGCCATTTCTGGTTTATCAACTGAATAATCATGCTGTTCAGGATCATAGACCTTCAACACTTTCTTGCGCTCTAAGATTGGGTCTGGAATTGGAACAGCCGAGAGCAGGGATTGTGTGTAGGGATGAACAGGATGGTTGAACAACTCCTCTGTCTCTGCCACTTCTACAATGACACCTTTGTAAATTACGGCGATACGATCAGAAATAAAACGAACTACCGAAAGGTCATGGGCAATAAAGAGATATGTCAAACCTAATTCTTTTTGGAATTTTTTCAAAAGATTCAGAACCTGAGCCCGAACAGACACGTCCAAGGCGGAGATAGGCTCATCTGCAATTACGAAATCTGGTTGCATGACCAAAGCGCGAGCAATCCCAATCCGCTGACGCTGTCCACCAGAGAATTCATGAGGATAGCGAGTTAAATGCTCAGCCAACAAGCCGACTTCATTGATGATATCTTTGACTTTTCTTTGACGGTCTTCTTCGCTATCAAACAAGTGATAATTGTAGAGACCTTCAGAAAGGATGTAGTCAACAGTTGCACGTTCATTCAGACTGGCAGCCGGGTCTTGGAAAATCATCTGAATCTTACGAATCAAGTCCGCTTCTTCTGCTTTTGACTTTTTACCATTAATCTTTTTGCCTTCGTAGAAGATATCGCCTGCACTGGTATCATTGAGGCCGATAATAGCTCGACCAATAGTAGTCTTACCAGAGCCTGATTCTCCTACAAGAGAAAAAGTTTCCCCCTTGTTGATGAAGAAATTTGCATTTTTTACTGCTACAAATTTCTTACTTCCTTCGCCGAAGGAAATTTCTAAATCTTTAATTTCAACTAATTTTTCAGTCATTTCCTTCCTCCTAAGCTTCTAATTGATTGAAGCCCATTTTTGAACGAATTTTTTCATGTAGGTTTTCGATAATCTCTGGCTTATGAACCTTAGGCGCATCTTCATGGAGCAACCAAGTCTTAGCCCAGTGAGTCTCAGATACATTGAAAGCCGGTGCAGCTTCTTCAAAGTCAATTGACATAGCATAGTCAGAGCGCAAAGCAAAGGCATCCCCTTTGATTGGTGAATAAAGAGACGGTGGCGTTCCAGGAATCGAGTAGAGGGCTCCATTCGCATCTGCCAACTGAGGCAAGCTGGACAGCAAACTCCATGTATAAGGGTGTTTTGGCTCGTAGAAGATTTCTTCAACTGTACCGTATTCAATAATCTCACCAGCATACATGACCGCAACCTTATCTGCAATACTAGCTACAACTCCAAGGTCATGCGTAATAAAGATTGTTGTGAAATGATATTCTTGCTGCAAGGATTTGAGCAAGTCAATGATTTGCGCTTGAATCGTTACATCGAGGGCCGTTGTCGGCTCATCACAGATAAGAATATCAGGACGGCAAGCCAAAGCAATCGCAATAACAATCCGCTGACGCATACCACCTGAGTATTGGAAAGGATATTCTTCGAAACGTTTTTCCGCATCTGGAATCCCAACCTTACTCATGTAGTCAATGGCCATTTTTTTAGCTTCTTTGGCTGATCTTCCTTGGTGCTTAATAATGACTTCTGTAATCTGGCTCCCAATGGTGTTAATGGGATCCAAACTCGTCATCGGATCTTGGAAAATAGTCGCAATTTTTGCACCACGAATCGGCTCCCAATCCTTGTTACTACGAAGAGTCGTTAAATCTTTACCGCGGTAGTCAATGGTTCCTTGGGCTACACGGCCATTTTCTTCTAACATACCAGTAAAGGTTTTGGTTAAGACAGACTTACCGGAACCAGATTCACCAACAATAGCAAGTACTTCGCCTTCAATCAAGTCCAGAGAGACTCCGCGAATGGCTGTTAAAACTCGGTCGCGAACATCAAATTCCACGACAATATCGCGAGCAGTCAATATTACATTTTCATTCTTTGTCATATTTACTCCTATCTATGTGTACGTGGATCGCTGGCGTCGGCTAAGTTTTGACCAACTACGAAGAAAGTAAGGGATACCAAAATCAGAGTTGTGAGTGGAATCCAAAAGAGGTAGGCATTCGTCGTCACATTTTGAGAATAATCTGAAATCAAGCGTCCCAAACTTGGCACTGTTACAGGAAGTCCTAATCCAAAGAAGGACAGAAAGGCTTCGTAAGAGATAAAGCTTGGCAACATTTGCGAAGTGGTGGTCACGATAACAGATACCAACTGCGGCATAATGTTCTTCGTAACAATCTTGAGAGTCGGTGTACCAAGGGTACGAGAGGCAAGGTTGTACTCCAAATCCCGATAGCGCATAATCTGCACACGGATAGTGTAGGCAATACCGACCCAACCAGTAATCGTCATGGCAAAAATAAGATTCCAGAAACCAGCACCGATAGAGTAGGTCAAGACAATAACAATCAAGAGAGCTGGGATATTTGAAATGATATTGTAGATTTCCATCATGACGCGGTCAACTGTTTTGGAAATTCCCCAGATACCGCCAATGATAACTCCGATAGCCAGATTAATAACCGTCGCAATAATCGAAATAAGAATAGAGTTACGGGCACCAAACCAAACACCGTCAAAGAGAGACTTACCATTACTATCCGTTCCAAACCAGTATTGAGCACTTGGTTTGATATAACGCATGCTAAAATCATTTACCTTGCTCACGTCATTAAAGTCGAAGTTTGAAAACATAGGATAAATGAAGCTCATGAGAATAATGGCAATCAGAATCCCTAGCATGGTAATGGTTGATTTCTTTTTCAGAAATTGACGCATGACTGATTTCCAGTAAGAATAGGCTGGAGCATCAATCGTTTCAGAGGCAAAATCGTCACGTTTGACAAATTGGAATTTGCTTTTATCAATTGTAGCCATTATTTACCTCCTTTTGATGTTAACTTAATACGTGGGTCCAGTACAGTCATCAGAATGTCACCCAGCAAGAGAGCAAAGATAGACAGACATGTGAAGATGAATACAAGACCAACAACCATAGAGTTATTGGATGCCTTAACAGAATCAATCAGCATCTTACCCATACCAGGAAAGGCAAAGACAGTTTCTGTCAGAGTCGCACCTGCAATAACACCAACGATAGAAGCTGGGATACTAGATACCAGCGGCACCATAGCGTTTTTAAAGATGTGCTTGTTAGAAATTTCTTTTTCAGAGAGACCCTTAGCACGTGCAAAGCGGACAAAGTCCTGAGACTGCAGGTCAATCATATAACGACGAATCCAAACAGCTGTCCAAGGAGCACTCAAAAGCCCTAAAATAACAGCTGGAAGGACATAAGAACGCCAATCTCCTGCTCCCAAGATTGGGAAGGAGTCTGGAAGACCAACAGCAGACCCCGCCAAACGAACGATGTAAACCAAGGCGATGGTTGGCAGTGACATCATAAAGGTCAAGCCCGCTGTAGAAATGCTATCAAACCATGTATTCTTGAGTCGAGCCATGTAGGATCCGAGTGGAATAGCAATCAGATAAGACAGAGCCACACCAATTAAACCAATAATGGCTGAGCTGGTAATCATGGACGGATTTTGATAGTTGCTTTGAGTCGCTGTATAGGCATCTCCCTTACCAAACTTAGCAATGTCCTGTGAATCGGCTTTGCTTGGCGTCTTATAGGTACGAGAATAGATATTTACAGACGATGTCTTTTTACCTGTTGGGAATTGAACTTCAGAAGACTTAGTTTGTCCTTGTCCCTGCGTAATAACCTGCAGAACAGGGATATTGGCATAGGTTGGATAAGAATTCCCTAAATTAAAGGTAATAAAGTTCTGGTGGACAAATGGAAACTGACCATTAAAATAAAGCAGATACTTATGCTTGGTACCTGAACCCACAAGAGACCAGCCAACAGAAGGATCATTTTCAAACCGGATATAACGCTCTAGGTTTGGATTTTCCTCATCTTGGATAACATTTGGATGGTCAATTTGAATCAAATTAGCATAGAACTCAAAGACACGTTCATACACAGGTACTTCACGTACAGCGTAGAATTCTCCGCTCAGTGGGAATTTCTGCAATTTCCAGCCATTACCAAGTTTATCAACATACTTCTGATAAATCTTCTCGTTTGCTTCTGTAGCTTCTGTGGTAACAGAAGAATCTTCCTTGCTGGCTTTCTCCTGCAGTTCCTTTGTATCATAATAGTCAATGTAGCCCATCCGCTCAAAGATAGTGTTTTCATAGTTAGTCTTTTTATCTTTATTTGTCGCTATCTTATTATAGTTAGGATCCTGCTTGAAAATCAACCTTCTTGGCACCATAGTATAGATAATGGCATAAGTCAGGGTCGTCACCAAGAAAATCGACACAATCGAGCGTAAGATACGCATAAAAATATATTTTTTCA
>CAUVQK010000139.1:0-4512 GCA_963553705.1 uncultured Streptococcus sp. | reverse complement strand
TAAAATATAATAGGAGCTTTTATCATGAGAAAATCATTTAAATTTGCTACTGCGGCACTTTTTGCTGCTGCTGCGATTGGACTAGTTGCTTGTTCTTCTAAGAAAGACAGCGATAAAGCCACAAACAGCAAGGGTGGAGACTATCGGGTAGAAGTAATTGCCAAAGGTTTCCAACATGACTTCTGGAAAGCCGTTAATAAGGGTGCTGAACAAGCGGCAGATGAATTTGGCGCTAAGATTACTTTTGTCGGACCTCAAAATGAAACCGCTATCGCAGAACAATTGGAGCAGTTGAACAATGCCATTAACAAAAATCCAGATGCGATTGCCCTAGCAGCACTTGACACCGAATCAGAGCTAGACGCTATTAAACAAGCTCAAGCTAAGAATATCCCGCTGATTGGTTTTGACTCAGGGGTTCCCGGTGCACCAGACGGAGCAATCAAAGCAACCGCCTCTACAGACAACCATGCTGCTGGTGCCAATGCAGCAGAACACTTATTCCCGATGCTAGAAAAGAAATTGGGCGATAAGCCGGTTCGTATCGGAGTGGTTTCCCAAGAAGCAAACTCACTCTCTATCACACAACGGACTTCCGGTTTCATTGACAAGATGGTTGAGTTGCTAGAAAAGAAAGGCATCAAAACGGCTGTTGTTGGTCATGATAAATTCAAAAATAATGTCTCTGAATCAGATGCCAAAGCTATCATTGAAGTTCGTGTACCAGCTCAAGTAGACGATGCAGCAGGTAAGACAGAAGCTTCCACTGTACTTGAAAAATCAGATACAGTCGCTATTTACGGTTCAAATGAATTTGCAGCTAAAGCTATCATCAACGCAAATGGCAGTTTCAAGGAATCTAAGCTCGGTGCAGACAAGATTTTGGCTGTCGGCTTTGACTCAGGTGCCTTGCAGCAAGATGCAATTCGCAACGGTCTCTTTGTAGGATCTGTTACGCAAGACCCGATTCAAATCGGCTATCAATCTGTAAAATTAGCTATTGAAGCGGCTCAAGGAAAAGAAGTCAAAGATGTAGACACAGGATCAAAATGGTATGATGCCAAGAACATCGACTCTGATGAAATCAAACCATTGCTTTACCAATAATAAAAATCGTTTGTAAAGATTGGTGTATTGGAGGAGATGAGAATGACATTGATGAAATTACTGGCCATTGACCTAGGTGCTAGTTCAGGTCGTGTCATGCAAGCAATTTACAATGGCCATAGTATCCAGCTATCAGAAGTTCATCGGTTCAAAAACGAGCCGATGAACGTGAATGACGGTCTTTATTGGAATATCCTACATCTGTTTGGAGAAATCAAAATTGGGATTAAGAAAGCTTCAGCAGATGGGATTCCTATTCGATCCATATCCGTTGATACATGGGGAGTGGACTATGCCTACCTAGACCAAAACGGAGATCTGCTCTACCAGCCGCATTGTTATCGTGACAATCGTATGGGCCAATACGAAGAAACTTTTTACAAGAAAATCAGCAAAGAGGCGCTTTTTGAGGAGACAGGCGTACAACCTGCCTGCATTAACACTGTCCTGCAAATATTCGCTGATTTACAGGAAAAGCCCCATTTGGCAAGAGTTGCAGAGCGCGTGCTCTTCATGCCGGATTTGATTAACTATCTTTTGTCAGGTGTTTTATCCAGCGAGTACACTATTGCCAGCAGCAGCGGTTTGCTCAATATCAATTCTCAGACATGGTCTGACAGCGTTTTTGAGACGCTAGGGATTCCTAAAAAGTGGTTTGGTGAGGTGACGCAGGGAGGAAAAGTCCTGAGAAGCCTGTCGCCACGGATCACACAAGAGCTGAAAATTGAGCCTTTTGATGTCATTGCTGGGGCTGGTCATGATACAGCGGCAGCTGTTCTGGCTATTCCTTATGCGAGTGAGCAGCCAACAGCCTTTATCTCTTGTGGCACTTGGTCTCTGGTCGGTCTAGAATCTCAGAATCCTGTAACCAGCCAGGAAGCTTTAGAGGCCAATCTGACCAATGAAGGCTGCTTTGACGGATGCTATCGGATTTTGAAGAATACGACAGGGCTCTGGATTATCCAAGAACTGCAGCGGGACTGGCGCTTGCAAGGAGAGGAGATCAGCTTTGCTGAAATGGTGACACTGGCAAGAAACGTCACGAATAATCGCTCTTGGATTAACCCCAATGATGCTATTTTTGCAGCTCCGGGAGACATGGAGGCTAAGGTCAAGGAGCGTTGCCATATGACCAACCAGCCTGTTCCGCAAAGCAAAGGAGAGGTTGTCCGAGTGGTCTTGGAAAGTCTCGCTTTTGCCTACCGTCAAACCGTGGAGCAAATTGAGAGCTTGACCGGTCAGAAAATCGAGCAGATTCACATGGTCGGCGGCGGTATCCAAAATGAACTGCTCTGTCAGCTGACAGCTGATGTAAGCCAGAAACCAGTCCTAACAGGGCCGATTGAAGCCAGCGCTTTGGGAAATATCTTGGCACAGCTTTTGACCTTGGGTGAGATTCAAGATCGGCAGACTGCCCAAAAGCTCATCAAGGATTCAGAAAAGACCAAGCAATACCAAGCTCAAGAAGGCTCAGATTTGGCTCAGTCCTATCAAGAATTTCAAGCAAGTATGAAAGTAGGAAGCTAGATGTTAAAGCATATTCCAACTATTTTAAGTCCAGACTTGGTCAAGTATCTGATGGAGATGGGCCACGGAGATGAAGTGGTCATTGCTGATGCAAACTTCCCTGCCCATCGGATTGGTCAGCGGGTTGTTCGCTGTGATGGGCACGGAGTTCCAGCGCTGCTAGATGCTATCTTGACTGTCCTGCCCTTGGATGCTTATAGTGATTACCAAGCAGGCCTTATGCAGGTAGTGCCGGGAGATCCGACCGTACCAGTCATCTGGGATGACTACAAGGTTTTGTTAGAAAAGCACTATCCAGGTACAGCCATCAAAGAATTTGAACGCTTTGCTTTCTATGAGCAGGCGGAAAAAGCTTATTTGGTCATCCAAACGGGCGAAGGAGCTCTGTACGGCAACATCATTTTGAAAAAAGGTGTCATTGCCAGCTAATGAAAAAACAGGTAAGAGGTGGGCAAGGTTGCTTCTGGAAAGGAGTGTCCTTGTTCCTCATCCTTATCTGGGGCTTTCTTTGCTTTTTTTATCAATCCACTTGTTAAAAAAATCACAAAAATCTTGCAAAAAGCGAATTTTTGCAGTATCATTATATTAACAATATAATTCAAAAGGAGAAAATATATGTCTACATTTTACGTACCCGCTGTCAATCTTATTGGCAAAGGTGTTGTCAAGGAAGTTGGCCCTTATGTTAAAGAGCTGGGTTATAGCAAGGCTTTGCTAGTGACGGATAAGTTTATCGAAGGCAGTGATATCCTGCCCCAAATCCTAGGCCCCCTAGATGCAGAAGGTATCCAGTATGTGGTCTTCAGCGATGTTGAGCCAAACCCGACTTGTAAGAACGTCATGGATGGTGTGGCTGCTCTCAAGGAACACAATTGTGACTTCATCATCAGTGTCGGCGGAGGTTCCCCTCAGGATGCGGCTAGCTGTATTTCAGTTATTGCGACAAATGGTGGCAAACCACAAGACTACGAAGGCTTACACAAGTCTGCTAAGAAAGGTCTGCCAGTAGTGGCAATCAATACTACAGCGGGAACTTCAGCTGAAATTACCATTAACTATGTCATCACAGATGAGGAACGCAAGGTTAAGATGGTTATGGTGGACAAGAATAGCTTGGCCCTAATCTCAGTCAATGACCCTGAACTCATGGTATCCAAACCAGCTGCCCTCACAGCAGCAACAGGGATGGATGCTTTGACTCACGCGGTCGAAGCTCTCGTCACACCAGGAGCCTACGGTGTAACCAAGAAATTATCTATTGGAGCTATTGAACTTATCAAGGAATACCTTCCTCGTGCGGTTGCAAATGGCCATGATATTGAAGCGCGTGAAGGCATGGTGAATGCCATCTTCCTTGGCGGTATGTCCTTTAACAATGCTGGTCTAGGTTATGTTCACTCTATGGCTCACCAGCTTGGGGCAGTTTACAATCTGCCGCACGGTGTCTGCTGTGCCATGCTCCTGCCAGTTGTAGAGCGTGAAAATGCTAAACGGGTACCAGAAGCTTTCCGCAATGTTGCCAAAGCCCTTGGTCTGCAAATCGAAGGCAAGACTGACGAAGAATGTGCAGCTTATGCTATTTCTGAAATCGAAAAACTGTCTGAAACGGTTGGTATTCCGAAGAAACTTACTGAACTTGGTATCGAAGAAAAAGACTTTGACTTTGACTACCTATCTAAAAACGCTTTGATTGATGCTTGCGCGCCAGGAAATCCATTCATGCCGACTCTAGAAGAAACGATTGCTTTATATAGAGAACTCTTCTAAGAACGAAAAAATTCTGCTGAAAGAAATAAGGCTCTGCATGACTCTAGCTTGCAGGGCTTTTTTATAGGAAAGAAAAGAACCTAAACGGAAATTTTGATTACAACTGTAAAT
>CAUVQK010000138.1:0-4516 GCA_963553705.1 uncultured Streptococcus sp. | reverse complement strand
TTCACTGAATTGTAACCTTTATTCTGCCTTGCGCTGTTTAATTTCCAGCATCTTTTCTCCAAAATTAACCAGACCTTCTAAAATCTCATAATCTTTTTTGTTCCTCACATCAAAAATTACTTCTATCAAGCTATTTTTTTCACCAATTCGAGCCTTTAAATTCGTCATCGAAAGTGCTTCAAAATAGTCCTGCGTCAGATAAAGCTGCTGCGAAATTTTCTCAAAATGAATAATTACTGCATTCTGCTGGCGTTCCACTGACTTTACAAAAGCCTGATCTAAATAAGACTTAGCAAGTCCAATCTCCAACAGATAGGCTACAACATCAGGATACTCCCCAAAGCGATCAATCAATTCATCCTGTAGATTTTCATAGTTTACACGGCTGTCAATCTCACGAATTCTCTTGTAAATTTCAATCTTCTGTCTTTCGTCAGAAATATAGTCACTAGGCAGATAGGCATCAATCTGCAGATTAAGTTCTGCATTGCTTTTTTGACGCTTATTCTCTCTACCCTGCTTTTTAGCAATGGCTTCTTCTAGAAGCTGTGAGTACATCTCAAAACCAACAGAATCAATAAAGCCAGATTGCATACTTCCTAGAATATTGCCAGCCCCTCGAATAGATAAATCTCGCATAGCAATCTTAAATCCAGAACCTAACTCTGTAAATCCTTTAATAGCCTCTAGACGCTTTTCAGAAACTTCTGTCAGAATTTTATCTGGTCTGTACATTAGATAAGCATAAGCAATCCGATTGCTGCGGCCAACCCGTCCACGAAGTTGATACAAGGTTGACAGCCCCATATGGTCAGCATTTTCTACAAACAAAGTATTGGCATTTGGGATATCAACTCCAGTTTCAATAATGGTAGTGGTCACCAAAATATCGTATTCTCCATTAATGAAATCCAGTAAAGTATTTTCTAAACGAATCTCACTCATTTGGCCATGAACATAGCCTATAGAAGCTTCTGGGATTAACTCTCTTAACTCTGAAACTTTCCGTTCAATTGTGTCAACCTTATTGTAAAGGTAGTAAACCTGTCCACCTCGGTCTATTTCACGTAAGACAGCTTCTCGAATCACTGTAGGATTGCTTTCTAAAACATAGGTCTGAACAGGATAGCGATTGGTAGGTGGTGTCTCAATGACTGACAAATCGCGGATCCCCAGCATAGACATATGAAGAGTTCGAGGAATAGGAGTTGCTGTCAAGGTCAAGACATCAACTTTCTTTTTCAATTCCTTTAATGTTTCCTTGTGCTTAACTCCAAAACGCTGCTCCTCATCAATGATGATCAAACCTAAATCTGCAAATTCTACATCTTTGGATAAGAGTCTGTGGGTTCCAATGATAATGTCAACTTGTCCCTTCTGCAGCTTTTCCAGAGTTTGTTTTTGTTCTGCCTTACTCCTGAAACGACTGAGTACCTCGACATTGACCGCAAAATCATTAAAGCGTTCTTTAAAGTTAGTATAGTGCTGCTGGGCTAAAACCGTTGTTGGCACTAATACAGCTACTTGTTTATGATTATTGACAGCCTTAAAAGCAGCCCGCATAGCTACTTCTGTCTTCCCAAAGCCAACATCACCAACTAAGAGCCGGTCCATCGGACGGCTGCTTTCCATATCCTTCTTCACTTCCTGAATACTTCTTAGCTGGTCCTCTGTTTCAACATAAGGAAAATCATTATCAAATTCCCCTTGATTGGAATCATCCGCGGAGAAAGCAAAACCTTTTAGCTGGCTGCGTTCAGCATATAGTTTAATCAAATCATCTGCAATATCCTGAACCTGATGCTGAACTTTTTGCTTATTCTTCTGGAAACGACCGTCATTTAGCTTATTTACCTTAGGTGTTTTTCCATCGCTGGCAACATACTTTGATAGGAGATCAATCTGGTCAACTGGAATCGAAATACGATCAGAATTTTGATATTGAATCGTCAGATAATCACGGTGGACACCAGATATTTCAATCGTTTCTATTCCCAGATAACGTCCTATCCCATGAATATTATGGACAACATAATCCCCTTTTTCTAGCTCATTATAATCTTTCAGTCGTTCAGCATTGGAGATATTCTGACGCCGAATTTTTCGTTTTATTTTCTTGTGAATAATTTCGTACTCAGTAATAAGAACAATTTTCTCATCTACGAAATTAAAGCCTTGGACAAGATTTCCTTCTATAAGGTGAACTGCATTTTTGTGAATCTCAGCTTCTTTTATATAGTCTAAATGAATATCATATTCCTGTAAATTTTTATGTAAACTTTGTAAACCTGCCGAAGAATTAGTTTGTAAGATTATTGTATAGCCAGATTTTTTATAACGATTAATTTCTTCTTTGAGTAAAGGAAACTGACTGAAAAATTCTTGCATTGGATACTGATTAAATTGATACAAAGCATCAAATTTCAGATTTCCCAAACCTTTTTGAAAGCTTGAAAAGAAAGTTGCTGGTTTATATTGACGATAATCTTGGTACTTATCTGCAAAATATTTTTGACTTGATAAAGCTTTACAATTTTGTAAATCATCTGTCAACAAACTAGCTGTTTCCAGTTCAAATTGAGCATGTCGATCCACAATTTTTTGAAAATCATCAAAAAACACAGGGCTATGAACAGGTAAATAGTCTAAAATAGTCCATTCTTTCTGATAAAAATAGGAAAGGAATTTACGAATATCTGCATGATGAAACTCCTCTTTGGCACTGATTAGTAACTCTTCTAAGTAAGATTTCAAAGCAGGATCACCAGTTTTTTCTAAAATAGCTTCCAGATTTTCTCGTCCTCGAGCATAATCTTTCTCAGAAAGCAGGATATCAGAAGCAGGTTTAATCAAAATACTTTCTATATTCTCAATTGAAGTTTGATTTTCTGGATTGAAAATCCGAATACCATCAATTTCATCTCCAAAAAACTCCAATCGATAAGGAGACTCTGCTGAGCGCTCAAAAATGTCTAAGATATCTCCTCTTAGACTATATTCTCCCTGGCTTAAAACTTGGGATACCCTCTTGTATCCTGATCTTGACAACATCTTTACAAGATTATTTAGGTCATATTCTTGTCCAACTGTCAAATTTATATTGGTATTTTTAAAATCAATGGGATTAGGCAAGAGTAATTTGCTAGCTGCGACATTAGTAACTAGAATTCCAGACTTTTGATGGTCTATTAAAAAGTTTAGAGCATCTAACCTCGAAAATATTTTTTCCTGTGACGCAAAAACAAATTCTGCTATAGGAGTATCATCTGCTAAGAAAGTATATACCTTGTCTTCTCCCAACAAAGAAATCAAATCACTAGCCAAACGATCTGCTTCATTTTGACTAGAAGTCAGTACAAGGATTTTATCCGCTTCTTCTAATCCAGCCGCTATAGTAATCGCTTTTGTTGATGCAGACAATCCCATTATCAACTGTCTGCTGCTTTTATGGAGATTTTTCTTCCAATCTGAAATTTGCTGGTTTTGACAAAATAAGTCAATCAGGTTCATTTTATTATCCATTGTATTTCTGCATTGTTTGTTCAAAATTGCCTGACTGTAAATAATAATTTACAGCATTGTCAACCTTATCAAGAGTATTCAAAATTGTTATATAAGCATCTTTATCAAATTTTCCTAGAACATGGTGAATCACTGTCATGCCTTCTTTTGGACGGCCAATACCTATCTTTATCCGTTTAAACTCTTGACTTCCAATGTGTTTGATAATAGATTTAATGCCGTTATGGCCACCAGCTGAACCCTTGCTGCGTAAACGAATCTTACCAATTTCCATATCTAAATCATCATAGATGACCAATAAATCCTCTATATCTAAACCATAGTATGCCAATAAAGCTTGAACAGCCTTTCCGCTCTCATTCATAAATGTAGTTGGTTTGACAAAATAGACTTTTTCACCATTCAGAAAAGTAGAGGCGATATCTGCTTGAAAGATTTTATCAGCTGTAAATTTTAAATCAAGATCTTTACAGATCTTGTCAACTAGCATAAAACCAACATTATGTTTGGTTTCAATATATTTTTCTCCTGGATTTCCCAGACCGACTATTAACTTTACCATTTTTCTCCTTTATAAAAGCCAAAAGGGCTGGAAAAAAATTTCCAACCTAGAATTTTTAGACTTTACAAATACTTTACACATTAAATCTAAATTCCATAATATCGCCATCTTGAACGATATATTCTTTTCCTTCTTCGCGCAAACGTCCAGCTTCTTTAACTGCTTTTTCGCTGCCATAGTGCACTAGGTCATCATAAGACATAGTCACTGCTCGAATAAAGCCTTTTTCAAAGTCTGAGTGAATAATGCCAGCTGCTTGCGGAGCTTTCATTCCACGCTTAAAGGTCCAAGCACGCACTTCCTTTTCACCAGCTGTAAAGTAGGTTCCAAGTCCCAACAGATGATAAGCTGCTCTGGTCAGTTTATCCACACCTGATTCTGTCAAGCCGATAGCTTCCAGAAATTCTGACTTATCTTCATCATCCAATTCAG
>CAUVQK010000137.1:0-4522 GCA_963553705.1 uncultured Streptococcus sp. | reverse complement strand
TTTTTAACATTCTTATAGATTATACCACAATCATCATGAAAATTCTCTTATTTTCCATATTTTTTAACGAAAAATCGTTTTCATAGTATAATTCTTCAATTCCTCTTGCAGCTGCTCTGATTTCTCCACTCGGAAATGAGGTGCAGATATGGTTCGCTTCTCATCTTCGTAGCGCAGGACAACCGGAATATTGCCGGGGTATTTCTGCAAAACATGAGATATTTCCCGATCATGTTCATGGCCCGCAAGTTTTATCCAGAAGCGTTCAGTGGTGGCCTCCTCTATGTCTGCCAAGACCAACTGTAAACGACCATCCCGCTCCTGCACCTTGCCGCTCAAGTAGTAAATCCCCTTCTCCTTAATGCGTTCACCCAGCTGGCGATAGGTATCAGGGAAGAGGGTAACATCCAGCTTTTTCTTGGTATCTGAAACCTGCAAGAAGGCCATATTCTCGCCCTTTTTAGTCCGGATAGTCTTGATAGTCTGGACTTCAGCCAGAATCCTGGCTCTGCTATTTTCTGTCAGCTCACTAATCCAGCTAAAGGGCTGATCCGCTTCTTTGGCCAGTTTAACCAAGGGGTGATCGCTAAGCCCCACACCGATAATGCTCTGTTCCAGCTCAAACTTTTCGGCATCGCTGAAATCCTGAGCCTCTGTCCAAGAATAAGTCGTATCCGCAAAGAGACTGCCCAGTTCATCCGCAAATACAAACAGATTAGGAAGATTGGCTAGAATTTTTTGGCGATTTTTCTCAAAACTGTCAAAGAGCCCCAGCTGGATCAGAGGAGTCAGCAGCGGAATCTTATGGTAATTATGAGGTAGGCGCAGAATAAAGTCTTCCACCCCAGTAAAGGCGGCATTTTGTCGCTCTTCGATAATCCAGTAAGCCAAATCCCTAGGCAGGCCCTTGATATTTTTCAGGCCCAAAAAAATCTTCTTATCCTGAAACTTATCATGATAGGGAATATTGTTGATACTGAGGGGTGCTGTTTCAAAGTCAAAACTCAGGGCATCGGTGATATAGTCATTGCTAGAATAATTGAGCATGACATCAAAGAAAACATCTGGATAATGAGCCTTGAAGTAAGCCAACTGAAAGGCCAGAGCTGAGTAGGCATAGGCGTGGCTGCGGTTAAAGCCATAACCAGCAAACTTCTCCATAATAGCAAAGACTTCCTTGGCTTTGGATTCCGAGTGACCTAACTTGAGAGCACCTGCAACAAAGTCCTCCTGCATGCGGTGCATTTCAGCAGCACTCTTCTTTCCCATGGCCCGCCGTAAAATATCGGCTTTCCCCAGACTAAAGCCACCAAAGCGCTGGGCCACCTGCATGACCTGCTCTTGGTAGAGCATGATACCGTAAGTCGGAGCTAGAATATCAGCCAAACTGTCATCAATCAACTCCACCTGCTCCAGTCCATGCTTTCTTTTGACAAAATTATCGATATAATCACTGGCTCCAGGACGATTGAGAGAGGTTGTGGCTACTACTTCCTCAAAGCGAACCGGCTGAACCCGCTTAAGCAGGCTGATTGCACCCGGCTGCTCAAACTGGAAAATCCCCTTGGTCTGGCCAGCCGCAAAGAGTTTCAGAGTGTCTGCATCCTCCAAGTCAATCTCGGCAATCTCAATATCTATCTCATATTTTTTCAGGGTTGCTTCTTTCATCCGCTGGACAAAGGTTAGATTGCGCAAGCCCAAAAAGTCCATCTTAAGCAGACCGTTGCTCTCGACTCCGTGAGCATCATACTGAGTGATATACATGTCCTCGCCATATTTGAGAGGTATCTGATCAGTTAGGTCATTGTCGCTCATCACAACGCCGGCTGCGTGGATAGAAGTCTGACGGGGATGACCTTCGATTTTTTTAGCAATATCAAAGGCCTTTTGGTACTCTAGCTTGCTATTAATAATCTGGCGAAAGGCCATATTTTTCTCATAAGCAGAGGTCAGACTATCGCCGAAGCGGATTTTCTTGGTGATATTGGTTAGCTCATACTCTGGCAGACCGAAGCGCTTGAAAACATCACGGATGGCTTGCTTGGCTCCAAAGGTCGAGTAGGTCACAATCTGAGCCGCATGCATACTGCCATAGCGGTCCCGAACGTAGCGGATAAACTCCGGCCGGTAAACATCAGGAATATCGATATCAATATCGGGCATGGTATAGCGCTCTAGATTTAGAAAGCGCTCAAAGAGCAGGTTATTCTTGACTGGGTCAATCCCAGTAATCTCCAAAGCATAGGCCACCAGACTGCCGACAGCAGATCCTCGGCCCATTCCCATATAATAGCCTTGACTACGACCAAAGCGCAGCAAATCCCAGACAATGAGAAAATAATCATCAAAACCCATCTGATGAATGACAGCCAGCTCCTGGTCCAGTCGTTCCTGATAAAGTTTACCTGTTAGACCACGTTTTTTTAAGCCAGCTTCGGAGCGCTCCCTTAACTCTTCCACGGCTGGCCGCTCTCGATTAAAGCGTGGCAGTTTCAGCTCCCTATTGATATCATAGTGAACATGACGGACTAGCTTCTCAAGGTTAGCCAGACTCTCTGGGAAAGTTTCCTTAAAAGCTCCTGCCAGAGCATCTGGTGCCAGCAAAAACTCATGATTTGGGAGGATGGCAATCTCCCGCAGGCTGGCATTTTCTCGAATAGCCCGGAGCATCTGCAAGATTTCCAAATCGCCCCTATCAAAATATCGGACGGTATGCAGGGGCAGGGTTGGCCTACCAAACTCCTGCTTGGGCGTTGCAGGAAAGACTCCAACATAAAAGTCCAACCCCAAATCCAGATCTGCTACTCCGTCAAAAGCAGGAACAATTACAGCCAATCCCTTAAAGAGATGCTGGAAATCCTCCCAGTTTTTTTGTCCCATCATCTTGAGAGTCGAGACCTTCATCAGATTGCGATAGCCCTGACTGTCTAAGGCCAGCAGACGGAGATGAAGCTCCTGCTCTGCCTTGAGCAGACTCAGCTCCAAGCCTAAAAGCGGCTGCAGTCCCGCAGTTTCGGCTTCCTCTAAGAAATGATAAGCCCCATAGAGATTGTCCACATCCATCATGCCTAGATGACTGTATCCTAATTCCTTGGCTTTTTGCACATATTTCTTTATGGGGATTAAGCTATCCATAAAACTGTAAACAGTCTTGGTATCAAGTTGTATCACCACATTTTTCTCCTTGAACATGCTTTGCTTCTTATTATAACTATTATACCGCAATTCACTGAATGAGGGAAATAGGAGTTTGACCGAACATAAAGATTCCATTCACCCTTTCCGGCTTTCTTTGCCATTTTCCTAAGGAAAAGGTATAATAATTGTAAATTGAAGAAAATAAAGGAGACATGTATGAATCAGTATCCTCTGGTCTATCTTGACCATGTCCATAAAAATTATGGCGACGCACCCGCCCTCTATGATGTGAGCTTAAACATTCAGCCTGGCAGAATCATCGGACTTCTAGGTCCTAATGGCAGCGGCAAGACAACTATTATCAAGCTTATCAATGGTCTCTTGCAGCCCACCTCTGGCCATATCTATCTAAAAGGCGTCAAACCTTCTCCTGATACCAAAAGAATCGTTTCCTATCTACCAGATACGACTTATCTAAGCGACAGTTCCAAAGTAATCGAAGCTGTAAAATATTTCCAAGATTTTTATGATAATTTTGACAGCGCGAAAGCCATGCAGCTTCTAAAGGATCTTCATATCGATCCTCAAGCGCGCATCGGAAGCCTTTCAAAAGGAAACAAGGAAAAAATGCAGCTCATTTTGGTCATGAGCCGCCATGCGGAACTGTATATCCTAGACGAGCCTATCGGTGGTGTTGATCCGGCTGCTCGTGACTATATCCTGCAGACCATCATCCAAAACCGCACGCCTCAGTCTTCTGTCATCATTTCCACCCACTTGATTGCAGATATTGAGCCTATCTTGGATGAAGTAATCCTGATTAACCAAGGTCAGATTCTTTTGCATGAAAATGCTAATCAGCTGCGTCAACAGTACAATCAATCCATTGATAATCTCTTCCGCAGCCAGTTTCGCTTTTATTAGGAGGACTTCATTATATGTTTGGAAAGCTCTTTAAATACGATTTTAAGTCTAATTACAAATGGTATTGTATCACCTTTGCCATTCTTCTGTCTCTCTCTATTTTGATGGGATTTATAACTGGCAGCAGCTTGAGACCTGAGGTCATGGAACGCTATAGTGACTACCCAATGGCTACTAGTGGTGTTATTGTCACTTTATACCTACTCTTCCTCTTGCTTTTTTCTGCATCCTGCGCTGTCTTTCTGTCCAATACCATCATTATTATCCGTCGGTTTTATAAAAATGTTTTTGGGCGAGAAGGCTACCTGACTTGGACCTTGCCGGTTACGCCGCATCAGATTCTTCTGTCTAAGCTTCTTTCCGCATTTGTTTGGACTCTCTTGTGTATGCTGACCATGTTTATTAGCGGCCTTGTCATTTTTGGCATTGCCCTCCCTATTACCGGCTATTCATTTAATGA
>CAUVQK010000136.1:0-4524 GCA_963553705.1 uncultured Streptococcus sp. | reverse complement strand
GTACGAAAAGATGTCATTACTGAGAATAAGACAAAAAATACGCAACGAATTAAGTTAAATAAAGAAAATTGGCGTAAAATGCAATCTCTTTGGCAAAAATTTTCTAATCGCTACATGTTGGAGTTTGTTGATGCAGGTAGCGAAGCTTTACAACTGATAGTAGAGAGTGCCTTGAGTCAGAGGGATAATTATATGAAGCAGCGTGCTGGAATTATACATAATCAGCTAGCAGTCGATGATAAAGGGTCAAATATGCTAATTAAAGACCAACAATCTGAACTCTCTGGCGCTGAGCCACTACCAGGAATGCGTTATGGTGAGTTTTTGGCTAGGTTAGCGAGAGAGACTCGAATTCAACCAAGCCTGTTACATAAATCGCTCTATCCTATGCTAAAAGATACGTTAAATGGAGAGACAGATTATCTGAATATCCTTACTCTGGATAGCTTAGTGAAAGACATTCGGCGGAGATTTGACTCAAGATTTGCTCAATCATATCATTATCATCCACTGGATTTTCAAGCTAGTACCAGTATTTATGATGCAGAGGCTAACGACTTCAAAGACGATATTCTAGCATCTTTGATTGGCGTCAAGGAAGACCATACGGTAGTAGCAGATAACCGGCAACTTTATGAAATTCCGCCTCTACGTTACGATTCAGAAAAGCCAGAGAAAGAATTGCTAAAGTATGGATACGATAAAAAAGTAATAGCTTTTGGTAAACTACCTAAGCGTGCCATTCAAGTCCCAAAATATACCGGAGGCTCTACAACACCAGACTTTATTTTTATGGTTGAAAAAGAAGATGACGCGCATGTTTATCTTTTGGTTGAGACGAAGGCTGAGGGGGCAGGTATGCGCCTCAGTGATGAGCAAATCATTAAAATACAAGAGAAGTTTTTTGGCCAACTAGAAGAGTTTGGGGTCGAGTATCAAGTAGCAACATCGGCGCAAGAAGTCTATAATAAACTATTAAAGGTGGTAAATCCAGAATGACGAGAAATCTGTTAGAGATGGTTGAAAGCGGGGAAATTTCGGCATCAGGAGCCAAAGCTAAGCTACCAATTACAATTTCTAATGTAAACACTGTTCAACAAGTCTATCGGATTCCGGTTAAATATCTTTACTATAATAATGAGAACGGTCGGATTTCGACACACCTAAGTAGAGCAGAAAAGCAATATACTCCTCAGAGTGACGAAGAAGATACTATCTACAATGATGTTTTTGCGAAGTATATAATTGAGGGCAATGAAGCGGCACTCAAGAAAACGAAAAAGTCAATCAAAGCAAATGGACAACAACAGTATGGCTTTGTCCTGAAAGATGGGCGGATTGTGGATGGCAATCGTCGTTTTACTGCATTACGCCAAATTCAGTTAGAGACGGGGCAGTCGCAATTCTTTGAAGCCGTTATTTTGCCTTTCTCTTATGATGCTAGGGCAGAGCGTGCTCAAATTAAAAAGTTAGAGCTCAAGCTTCAAATGGGGATTGAAGATAAGTTGTCCTATGACCCTCTAGATTTATCAGTTGATATCTACCATACGGTGGTAGAAGATCAGTTGATGACAGCCGATGACTATGCAAATGAATCTGCTATGAGTAAAAAAGATATAGCGAATCGTATTGCTGCTGTAGAATTGATCCATGAGTTTTTAGATTTCATCAACGCGGATCAAAATGCCTATCACATTATTAAAGACGCTAATCTGTATAACCCTTTATATGAGTCAGCGAAACGATTTAAAAAATATTATCAAGTAGCTACACCTCAATATGAAAGAACGAAAGAAGCACTTTTTGCAACCTTTGGGTATATGATTCTTTCGGGAGGAGACACGGTACGAGAAACTCGTGAGTATTTTGATACGGTAGTGAAAAATGCTGCTACAAATACTGAATATTCAGATAAAATAGAAGATACTATTGATGACTTGCGTGATGCTTTAGAGGCGGCACCAGTTAACTCAACAGCAGATTTAACCAAACGTTTAACAGATAATGTAGTAGATCTACGTAAGTTAAAGTCTGAATACAAGAAGATATCTGATCGAGAAAATCGTGGGAGGAGTGTTGAATCATTTGTGGCTAGTGTTGAATCACTTTCTGATGCTTTAAAAGATATGGTTAAGTATAATGGAGCCACGAATCAGTTATCTCTATCAAATCTTGATGATAAACAGATTGAGGTTGTTCGGGAATTTTTGATTCAAATCCACACGGATAGTGAGACGCTTATTGAGGTCTATACTAATGCCTTATAAGCCAATTATTGTCTCTGAAAGGGACTGTTTTAAACTTATTGATAGTGAAGACAATCAGCTATTAGAATCTAAAATTCAGCGACGCCTTAAGAGATATCGGTCGTTATTTTGTGATTATCATAAATTAAAAATTCCGAAAGATATTAACTATACGTCCTTAAATGAATTAGTAGAAACACTCGATCGACTCCTGCCTAATGGGCTAGCATTAGCCCCAGAAATACAAATATATATTGAACAGAATCGCTATGCCATACAAGAACATCAAACGGCCGGGATAACCATTAAAGATTATGATAGCCGCTGGGATTCTGATGTCCTGAAATTTTCTCAAGTGCTAGATCAGGAAATTACTAGACCTTTGAAGCCCCAACAGTTACAAGCTGCATTCTATCTTGTAAAAATGAAGCGAGCCGCGAATTTTAGTGTGCCAGGTGCTGGGAAGACAGCAATGACTTACGGTGCTTTTGCCTACTTGAGTTCTCCTCTAGTTAACTTAGTGGATAAGCTACTT
Organism: uncultured Streptococcus sp.; assembly: GCA_963553705.1. Taxonomy (GTDB): domain Bacteria; phylum Bacillota; class Bacilli; order Lactobacillales; family Streptococcaceae; genus Streptococcus. The sequence goes on along the minus strand of CAUVQK010000136.1, from coordinate 1,743 downwards.
GTTGTCTCGCCAATCAATGCCTTTGAAGCCTGGGAAAAAGAGTATACTGAGGTTTTCGGTTCAAAACGTAGACTTGAGTTCTTTAATTTAAAATCTGAGAGTGACATGGGCAAATTGCGTGCACGTTGGGGAAAAACAGATGTGGCCGTGATTAACTATGAAAGCTTATCGGGTACTTATGTTTCTGTATTAAACGAGTTGATTGATGAGAAGACGATGCTAGTTTTTGATGAAGTACATCGAATTAAAAATCCAATTGGTAAGCGTGCTAAGAAGGCTTTAGAGTTGGGGAATCGTGCATCATATCGTTATGTACTGACTGGAACACCGATTCCTAATAGCTACCAAGACATTTATAACTTCTTAAACATTCTCTACAAAAATGAATACCAGGATTATTTTGGTTGGGATTTTACGGAACTAAATTTTGTGAGTAAAGATGCAGTGAATGAAAAACTTCAACCTTTCTTCTGGCGCACGACAAAAACTGATTTGCAAGTTCCACCCGCAGAAAATGATATTTTGGAAAAGATTGAGCCCACAGTTGAACAGCAGTTATTGGCTGAAGTCATACATCGAATGGAGACAAATCCTCTAGCTCTATATATACGCTTGATGCAGGCATCATCTAACCCAGCTTTATTGACCGAGCGTCTTGAACTTGCAGATTTAGAATTGATGGACTTCGAGAAGGTAGGATTTGACTTCGATTCTGCATTTAATGATTTTGAGCTTGAGCTAGCGAAGCAACAAGAGTATGTCGCATTGGATGTTGCTAATATGAGAAGCAGTAAATTTGACTATGGCATCAAACTAATTAAGGAACTTGTTTCAGAAGGAAAGAAAGTGATTGTCTGGGGACTCTTTGTCGGGACAATGAACAAGATTTATAGAATTCTATCGAATATTGGAATTAACACTCAACTCATCTATGGACAAACTCCAAAAGAATTAAGGCCTCAAATGCTTGAAGAGTTTCGTTACGGGGCTTGCCAAGTGTTGATTTCTAATCCGGCGACCTTAGGTGAGGCGGTTTCGCTCCATCAGACTGTTCATGATGCGGTTTACTTTGAATACAATTTTAATTTAACATTTATGTTGCAGTCCCGCGATCGAATTCACCGACTTGGGCTAGCTGATGATCAGTACACACGTTACCATTACTTAATGACAGTGGGGGATCCTAAAGTTCTGGGATATGTTGATCAACGAATTTATAATCGCTTGAAAGAAAAAGAAGCGATAATGCTTTCTGCCATTGAAGGGGAGTATTTAGTTCCTGAGGTAACGGATGACTATTTGGAGGATATTAAGCGAATAGTTCAGTAATTAGAGTTATCCTTTGAGAGTAAGTGGGCTATGCCCATAAAGGTACTTAGCAAAAAGAAGGAAGTTTCTCATTAAGGAAATCGACCTTAAGTTTTATCAAGATGGCTATCTTGATAAAATGAATTAGACTATACTTCGGTCCAGCAGAAGGTACAAAGGAAAAGAGTCCGCAAATTAGCGGACTCTTTTATGTATGGGAACAAAAGTTCTCATCTACTCTTCCATAATCCCCCCAATAGGCGTATAATAGACATTGTAGAGAAGTGAAGACGGTGGTGACTCCCACTCAGGAGGAGGTGGTGCCCTATGTGCATCCATCAAAATCTAGAGGGAAGGAGGACACTGAATTTGTCAGCTGAAGCTGTGGTAAGGCTTATCTTGGAATTTGGCACTTTTGTCATTGCCTTGATTGGG
>CAUVQK010000135.1:0-4525 GCA_963553705.1 uncultured Streptococcus sp. | reverse complement strand
TAAGCATCATGAAAAAGATTGAATTAAAAAATAACTCTTTACTCAAAGATATCGTTACTCTTCTGAATCTTATCATAGTGGGTTATGCTGCTATTCTAGTGTTTCTTACTATCCTAAGTGTGATTTCTTACACCGGTCTTTCCGACAGGTTGGGAATAAAGCTCAATGTTCAATTTGTGCCCTCAGTTGATTTTTCAAATTTGTGGAGTATTTTAGCCTTTGTTATAAATCTTCTCACAGCTTCTTTGACTATTTATCTCATCTATCTTGCTCGTAATTTCATCAAAAATTTGATTGGTGGAAAGATTTTTGATTCATCAAACACGCAACTAGCTGATAAGGCATGGAAAGTCTTTCTGGCTCTGACCTTTCTTTCCGTTAAGGTTGCTGCATCAGGCAATCCCATCTCTCTCCCCTTCTCTTTTAACGCCAGTATGAGCTTTACACCTCTCTTGGGAGCTCTGATTATTTGGCTGATGATGAAAATTCTGGAAAAGGGGATTGATATAGCTGAAGAAAATGAATTTACCATCTAGGAGGCTGCTATCATGATTATCGTTAATCTTGATGTCCAGCTGGCCAAGAAAAAGATGAAACTGGGAGAACTAGCCGATATCATCGGCATCACAAATGCCAACCTTTCCATTCTTAAAACGGGCAAGGCCAAGGCTATCCGCTTTAGCACCCTCAATGCTATCTGTCAGGCCCTTGATTGCCAGCCCGGAGACATTCTAGAATTTACAGATGATGAAGAATAAAAAAAACTCCTATCCTAGCCGATTTCATTCAGCTAAGGATGGGAGTTTTGCTTTTCTATTCAATCATTTGTGTTTCAGCTAGTTTCTTATACCAGTGAGCGGATTTCTTAGGATAGCGTTCCTGCGTTTCGAAGTCTACGTAGAATAAGCCGTAACGCTTTTCATAACCGTTAGACCAAGAAAAGACATCCATCAGAGACCAGATAAAGTAGCCCATGACATTAGCCCCGTCCGCAATCGCATCGGATAAAACTTCCAGATGCTGCTTGACGTAGTCAATACGAGCATCGTCGTAAACCGTATTGTCCACAAATTCATCCTTATAACCCAGACCATTTTCTGTGATATAAATCTTCTTGTAGTTGGGATAATCTTTCTTAATCCGCATGATCTGGTCATAGAGACCTTGCGGATAGATAATCCAATCCCAATCAGTTTTTGGTATATGGGTTGGAGATTCTCTGCGCCCTACACCCTTAATCTGGTACTTGGAGCTTCCCTTTTCGCCTTTTCCGTTATGGATAATTTCTGTTTCACCGTCAAAGTCGCGCATCCAATCACTCATATAGTAGTTGATGCCAAGGAAGTCATTGAGGTCTTTAGCCGCTTCTAGAGCTGCAAAGTCTTCATCTCGCAGATCCAGCTGACCACCATTGACCTTAAGGATATGATTCACTCCTGCCAGAGTTACATCTGAATAGTGCCCCAGATAAGTCGCATCTAGGATAAACTTGTTATGAATAATATCTTCCAACTCTGCCGCTCTGACATCTGCTGGATTTTCTGGATCGTAAGGATATTTTGTCGGAAGTGCATGAACGACACCGATTTCACCCTTGTATCCCTTGTCCTTATAGAGCTTAACAGCACGGGCATGGGAGACCATCATGTTGTGATGGGATTGGAAAACCTTGGCCAAGTCATACTGAATCCCCGGCGGGAATTTTCCAACCAAGTACTGGCCATCACCAATAGGACCAATTTCGTTGAAAGTTGTCCAATAGCGAACTTCTGGAAATTCTTCAAAACAGAAAGCCGCATAGTCCACAAAGTGCTCAATATTTTCCCGATTGAGGAAATCGCCATTTGAATGAAGAGCCTCTGGTGTATCAAAGTGGTGAAGGGTCACAAAGGGTTCTACATGATGTTTGTGGCATTCTGCGAAAAGATTATGGTAAAATTCCACACCTTTTGGATTGACCTCGCCATAGCCTGTCGGGAAAATCCGTGACCAAGCAATGGAGATCCGAATACCATTGACACCATACTCTTCAGCCAATTTCAAATCCACAGGGTATTTGTGGTAAAAGTCGCTGGCAGGTTCTGCCGTGTACCAGTAGTTGTCCTCTAGGTACTTATCCCAGGCAACAGGTCCTTTTCCATCTGTGTGGGTTGCTCCCTCAGCTTGATAGGCCGCTGTTGCACCACCGAAAATAAAATCTTTAGGTAAGCTTTTTGTCATCTTATTTTCCTTTCAATAACATTTGGAGAGTGGGACAGAAATCGGTAATTCGTTAGAATTCGATTTCGTCGTCCCACCTCCGCACAGTTGAGTAGGGCTGTAAAAGCTGATGAAATCAGCGTAGTAGAGCCCACTCAACCACTGCGTCTTGCTCGACAATCCAAAGACAATTGAGAGGCTAGGACTTTTGTCCCAAACTCTATCAAGTTGCTTCACCTCAAATGAACTAACAAATTAGTTGTTAAATTGCTCCTGAACGAAGGCAAGCGCCCCTTTGCCATCACGGGTTAGTTTGATGTATTGGCCGCCTTCAGTCTTAGCTAGCTTGATGCCTAATTTATCTGTTTCCGCTTTCATATCTTCAAAGTTGGAAGCAACTTGAGGAGCCAGAATAACGAGATCAAACTCAGGCAGCATTTCACGGTGAGCACCGTAGCCACCAGCTGCTGCTTTGACAGGAACATTGTATTCAGCTGCTGCTTTATTCAAAGCGTTGGCCAGCAATCCGCTAGTACCACCACCTGCACAGAGCACCAGAACATTGGTTTCTTCGCTAATATTGTTTTGCGCTGGAGCTTCTTCATCCACTCCTGCTTTTTCAAGGATAGCATCCGCTTTAGCAGTGTTAAAGTTAGCTGCTACTTTTTCTTTAAGAGCATCGTTAGCTTTGCCAGAACGTTCTTCTTCTAGGATTTGTTCGTCATAAACCTTGACAAATGGATAGTAAATAATCACATCCACTACAACAAGAAGGGCTGCAAGAACAAAGGACAGAAGCTGGAAGTTGGTACCCAGCACAATTCCCAGAGGTCCAGGTGTCACCCAAGGAAGGTTGGCTGAGAAGGAGTTCATGTTCAAAGTATCAACAAAGAATTTGAAAATCCATACGTTTGCGATAGGTGCAAAGATAAATGGAATGAAGAAAATCGGATTCAGTACGATTGGAGCACCAAAGAGAATTGGCTCATTAACACCAAAGAAAGTTGGGACAACAGATGCCCGTCCAATTGCACGGTTACGCTCGGACTTACAGATCCACATGAAGAGGAATGGAACAATCAAGGTCGCACCAGTACCACCCATGGTAACGATGAACATTTGAGTACCAGAAGTGATGACCTTATCCGCATGCTGACCAGCTTGAACTAGAGCCAAGTTGGCATCGATATTGGCATAAGTAATGGCAGCAATGGCAGGCTCAACGATAGACGGACCGTGAATTCCCACAAACCAGAAGAAAGCATAAGCACCAAAGATAAGTGTGATTCCCAGATAGCCATCTGCTGCTGAGAAGAGTGGAGCAAGAAGCGTTCCGATGGATTCAGCAACTGTTACTCCCAGACTTGCTTTAACAAGCAGTTCCAAACCGTAGAGCAGAACGACTGAGACAGTAAATGGAATCAAGTCTTTAAATACTTGGGAAATATTTGGTGGAACTTCTTCTGGCATGCGAATGGTGACATTATTTTTCACACAAACCTTGTAGACATTAACCGTAACGAAGGCTGCGATGAAGGCTGTCAAAAGACCTTTGGTCCCCATGAAGGCAGTCAGGAAGCCACCTTCCTTGGCAGGCTCAGCTGCCATGAGGAGGAAGCCGACCATAGAAGCCAGCATAGTAGACAAGAAGTTAATCTGGTTTGTCGCAGGCAGGTCGCGATTGACAGAGTCTGTCAAAGCCTTTGCAGTGGTCCCTCCCACAAAGAAAGCCAGAATCCCCATCGAATAGCTATAAGGGGTCATTAGGAAAGTTTCAATATCCTTAGACCAGTGGAAGCCCCAAGCATTTGGCACATAGGCAATCAAAATAAAGATAGATGAGAAGAGGATGACTGGCATACCAGCGATAAAGCCATCCCGAATAGCGCGGAGATAGATATTCCGAGAAATCTTCTCAAAGAAAGGCTTCCCTTTCTCAATAAGTCCGATGAGTTTATTCATTATTTTACTCCTCTTTTGTATAGTTCAATCAAATGGTGCATCATGTCTTTTAGCAAGATAGTAGTCATTAAGTGATCTTGGCCGTGCATCATGGTCACACTGTAAGCCAGGTCCTCACCAGCAGCTTCTTTTGTCAAGAGACTGGTCTGAGCATGGTGAGCTTCAGCGATGCAACCATTGGCTTCTTCCACCAAAGCATCTGCCTTAGCAAAATCCCCAGCCTCTGCTGCTTTCAAAGCTTCTAGGAGCTTGGAGCGAGCGTCACCAGCGTAGGCTACAATTTCAAAACCAAGCAATGTTACTTCTTCTCTATTCATGAGAGATCCTCCTTGTATTCTTATGTAAAATTTTATTATTATTTTCT
>CAUVQK010000134.1:0-4537 GCA_963553705.1 uncultured Streptococcus sp. | reverse complement strand
TCATGGTTCCAGCACCAATCTCCGCACCGATATTGATGACTGCCCCCATCATGATGACTACATTATCACCAATTTCGACTTGGTCACGGATAATAGCACCTGGCTCAATTCGGGCATTGATGTCGCGCTTGTCCAGAAGTGGAACCGCTGAGTTGCGGGCATCCTGCTCTACGACATAGGTCTTATTTTCCTCTAAATTCACTAGGAGTGGCTTGATTTCTTCCCAATCTCCAAAAAGAACATTGCCTAATTTCACAACAGACCAAGGAATCGAACCGTGTAATTCTCCGTTAAAGGTCACCTTGACAGGTGTTTTTTTCTTGGCATCAGCGATAAATTTGATAATTTCTTGAGCGTTCATTTTAGTAGCAGACATAGCTTCACCTCTTTGTTCTTTCTATTTCTTCATTTAGAGAAAGATACACCCTCTCCTAGCCATCTAATATTTATCTATTATAACACAATTCAGAAGTTTAGTTTGCACTTTATTAGAATGATACTATTATTTCCTATTCAGAGGATTGAATATTTTTTAAATGAAGTCTCCTATCCTTACCCTCAGCAAATTCCAGATGATAGTGTATTCTGTCCAATAAATCATAATCCATGGATGCAGAGTAGTATCCCTTAATTCCTAATTTGTAATAACTGTTTGGAAGCTCCAAATTTTCTAAAACCTCTTGGTCACTTATACCTTTTTCTGGGTCAGGTTTCAATTCCTTGAGAAAGGATTGTTCCTCCTCTGACAAATCTTCTTTTTGATCAGTAAAGTAATTGACACTAATAAGACGCATTCCTGAACCAAAATCTCCGAACTGAAAAAGGGCAAATCCCCCTCCTGCTAGAGTATAGGTAAGTGACAATAATTTATTTTTCTCGACCATCATCTCTTCACTTCTTTGAGCCAAACCATACCGTTTGACAAAGTCAGATACTGTAATATTTTTATACTCATTCTCTTCAATCTTGTAGTTCACAAAATCAATTTTTCCCACTCCAGGGCTTTAGCATTTGGAGAAATGTACTTTGGTTCTTCTCTAATCAACTGCTTCTCTTTAGGAAAACTTGTTCGGTTTCTAACTAGGACAATAAGCCCTGTACAAAGAACTGTTATTACCACAGCAGTCACCACTTTGAAAAGAGGTGATTTGGATTTAAACTTTGATACTCCTAGCTTACTAGATTCTGTTCTATAAATTTGTCTATCAGAATTCTTAACGTTCTGTTTGTCTAAAGTCTTTGTTACTTCCTTGAGATTTGGATTAGATATCAGTGCTTGCTCTGCCTTAAAATTTCTTGTTGAAGAAATTTTAGTTCTACTAAATTTCTCCTTGTGTTCCCTTCGTAGTTTTTCTAAATCCCTTTTCCCCATCGTCACATCTTTCTGTTACTTTAAAAACAGGAGACCGTTTACCTGGTCTATCTTCTCAGACCGTGCTAGTCAACAAACTTTTTAGACGGTAAAGCCCATTCACTTCGTCAAAATACAAAGAAACAGTCATATTGTCTGTGGTTGAGTAACTTAGACTAATTGAATTAACTTGCCCCTTAACTGATTTAGAAGCATAAATAGTCTTAGGCATCCCCAGTTCTGCTATGGCCTGTTTTACTTCCAATCCTTCTTGCTTATCTTGAGGGATAAGAGTTCGGTAATCATCAACCGATTTCGTAACTGGCCCCCAAGCATTACGAAATAATCTAACGTATACTAATGAGAGCTCTGTTCTACCCTCAACATCCCTAAACCTTAAGGTAATATCTCCTTTCTCTCCTATTAGTTTATATGTCAGTTCTACTAGTTGACTGCCTTTCACGCTATTATCGATGCTACCGGAACTAGCTTTTCCATACTTCTCGACAACATCCTGTGGAAGCACATTAGGTTCTTTCATCGTTTTTACCATCTGTAGTATATCTTCTATTTGGAAGTCTATTTGTCGATTCTCTTCTATAAGGTCAGAATAATCTTCAGTCAGCTTCTTTATGTTATCTTCTGATTCATTCTGAACTGTACTAGTAGACTGCACTGATGACTGGTTTCGTACTTGCTTGGACCTTGGCCACATATATGATACAAGTATTGCAAAACAAGTAATTAGCACTAGACCTGTAGAAACTACTAACAAAGAGGCGTATCGAGACTGACCTAAACTTGATATAAGTTTAGGTTTTCGACTACCTGCCAACTTTTTTTGCTGTTTTTCTTTAGCTGTAGCCTCAAAAACTTCCCCCTGAGGACTGCTATCAGAGAACACACTAGTTGCTTGCTTGTTGAATCCTGGCTTCTTTGACCACTCCCGTTGAACTTTCCGCCCTCTTCCCATGCTCTTCTCCTTAAATAAACCAAATTCCTATTTTTTCTAGCAATTATTTTTTTCAAAACAAAGAAGACCGTCTGCCTACTTTTTCAAAATCTGACAAATACTATCCATTCAATTAAAATGAACCTTGGTCGCACAATAGAGGATATTTTTAATTTTCCACTGCAATGAATACTCATAAGCGTCTCCGATTATTGCCTACCGATACTTTTCGCTCTCAAGGTAGCTAACATCAAGTGATATGTTTTTCGTAAAGAAGATAGTCACCGGCCTGAGAAACGGTGAACCAGAGACTTACATATTTCCCATTCTCCAACTTATACAACACATTCAGCTTTTGACTACTCTCGCCACCGGAATCAACTTCTATGTATTTTGATAGACCAAATTTCTCTAAAATTTCCTGATAGCTAGTTCCATCTTCGTTTTGAAACTCTTTACCAAGGACAAGATGTTCAAAATCTTCCTCTTTTAGATCCGTTCGGCTTTGAGCATACTGCGAACTAGCAAGATTATAAGAATAAATACCTGACAACTGATATTCATTATTTATTTTTTCAAAGTAGAAAGACAAACGCTGCCGCGGTTCTTCTCGAGAATAGAAAAGACTCATGCGCCCATCAGTCTGATTCAGGAAAGGAGCTAGATTACCTGACTGCGCTTTACCAAATTTCTTAACAATATCCTTGGGTGTTAGTCCAGACCCGCTTCGCTCATCAACATCACTTTTTTTCTGTAGTTGAAGCTGGCTAATATCCTCATAAGTCCAGTCAAAATGATTGTTCCCTTCATCCACATATTCATCCAATACTCTCTGAGGGGATAAGAAATATTCAAGCTGTTTTACCAAATAAGGAACTGATAAAAGCAAGAAGATGGACAAGAAACCTACTGATGACCACAACACTTGTTTATTAACAAGCTTACGTCCAAGAATTCCTTTCCCGTCTCTCTCGACCTGAGTAGAGCTCTTGTTTTCCACCCTATTCTTCGCAAATTCTTGGTACTCTGCTTCAGTAATAGCTAGTTTCTGTTCTCCTTGAACTTTTCCTGCTCTCTTCTGACCCTGTTGAAATTTAGTTTGACGCTTCTGACGCAGACTCTCCCAATCTTTTCTTGCCATCATTCTCTCCTTTATGCCCCAACTATCATATTATCCTCAATCAAATAATCCTAAACCGTAGAACAAAAATCTTCTTATCAATAAACATACTTCCGAGTCAGTCGATAATCCCCTGTCTTTGATAAGGCAAAGTCTAAGTAAAGATAGCTTTTATTCGTCAGCTTATATTTGAGATAGACAATCGTTCTGTCTTTATAGTCTACAGACTTGTTGATAACTTGTGGCAAACCAAAACGCGACACCACATCTTGAATGTGGGCACCTTGACCAAACTCGTCTGCTTTCAAGTCCTGGAAATCTGCTTCAGTCAGCGTTTCTGAGCCACTTGAGTAAAGCGAACTGCTCAGTTGGTTACCACGAATTGTGCTCAGTCGGTACTTGCCGTCAATTTTTTTGAACAAAAGACTGGCTGTTTGTTGTCCACTCGATTCACTATAAAAAAGATAAAGTGTATCATCGCTACCGTTGTTACTCTCTCCTCCTGAAGTTGCCTTCCCAAACCGTTCGATAATTTCCTCAGCAGTTGGGGCGTCTTGTCCACTTACTTGCTGCTCAGATGAATAGGCTTGAAGAGCGAGAACATCATCAAATGTCCAAGTGAAGTTAGCTGCTTTCTTATCAACATAAGCTGTCGCTTCTTGAGAAGTCTCATCCTCGGGAACCTCCCATGAGCGAGACGATGTTTCCGAAAAAGAGTCACTCCCACTTTCCTCGCTAGAAGACCAACTAGATTGATAGGTGTTGCGTTCCTGGCTTCCCTTATTTGAAGAGGCCTGCCGAACAACAGAAGCAACTGCCAATAGAAGTGAAAGAATTGACAAGCTTCTCAAGATCCACTTAGAATTTCTTCGCCACATCTCTACAAGTTCCCACTGCTTCCAACCAGTTTTAGTTCTAGACTTCTGCTCTCCTGTTGGTGACTTTAGTGGGACTTCATTCATCTTCTCAACAGCAGAACTTTTTTGAACTTGTCGCTGTTCTTTCTTAGCTGACGACGTTTTACCCCCTGTAAATTTAGCCTTGTGCTGTTGTCTCAATGACTCTAAATCCCTTTTTTTCATCCATTCTCCTACTGTATTTTTTAACTATAATA
>CAUVQK010000133.1:0-4559 GCA_963553705.1 uncultured Streptococcus sp. | reverse complement strand
GGTTTCCTGAAATTGGAAATGCTCAATGAAAAATTGTGCCGCTTGATGGACATCTTCGCTCATTAAAACGGGGTATAAACTGGTAATCATTTGTTCTCCTTTTCTTAAACTTTATTTTAACATACATACTGAATGTATGCAAATGAATATTAAAAAACAGAAGCCAAATTGGCTTCCATCTATTGAAACTAGCTCAGCTTAATCGCTTGATAAAATGATATTTGGTAATGCCCTTTTGTGGGACATCTGATAGACTGGCGTAGATTTCATAGCCTTGCTTGATGTAAAAATCCTTGGCCTGATAAGATTTAGTGGACAAGGTAATGCTAGTTACTCCAGTTTCTGCAGCCTTTTCATCTAATTCTGCCAGCAGACTGGCTCCCAAACCTTTTTTCTGATGTTCTTTATCCACCACCAAAGCCTTGATATGAATGTTTTCCAACACCTGTTGGGCATGGAGCAAGGCAATTAACTGGCCATCTTCCTCCCGCCTTAAATAATAATCTTGAGGTTCAAGTTTTTCAAGCATATCTGGACCAAAATAGGCTTCATATTGCTCATCAAAAACACGCTTAATAAAATCATGAAATTTTTCCATCTTTCTCCTCCTCCATGAAAAAGCAGGGGATATGCCAATCCTCCTGCTCTAAGTTTAGTATAAATCTAAATAATTATCCACTTCCCATTGAGAGACAAATGTTGCATAGCTTGCCCACTCAATGCGCTTAGCTTCTAAGAAGCTCGTATAGATATGCTCGCCAAGAGCCGCTTTAACGACTTCGTCTTCTGTCAAGGCCTTCAAGGCATTGTGAAGAGTAGACGGCAGGTCTGTAATTCCAGCTTCCTTCCGCTCCTCTGGAGTCATGATATAGATATTCTCTTCGATTGGTGCTGGAGCTTCGATTTTATTTTCGACACCGTGCAGTCCAACTTCCAAGAGAACAGCCATAGCAATATATGGATTGGCCATCGGATCAACGGAGCGCAACTCCAAGCGAGTACCCATACCACGAGAAGCCGGCACGCGCACCAACGGTGAACGATTGCGTCCTGCCCAAGCGATATAAACGGGCGCTTCATAGCCAGGAACCAAACGTTTGTATGAGTTAACCGTTGGGTTCATGATAGCTGTGTAGTTATAGGCATGGTTAATCAAACCACCCAAGAAATGGTAGGCTATTTCTGACAGCTGCATACCCTTTGGATCTTCTGGATCGAAGAAGGCATTATTTCCGTCTTGATCAAAGAGGGACATGTTACAGTGCATACCAGATCCCGCGATGCCAAACTTAGGCTTAGCCATAAAGGTTGCATACAGACCATGCTTACGAGCAATAGTTTTCACAACCAGCTTGAAAATCTGAATCTTATCACAAGCACGAAGCACTTCGTCATACTTAAAGTCAATCTCGTGCTGGCCAACTGCTACCTCATGGTGACTAGCTTCTACTTCAAAGCCCATCTTGGTCAGGACATTGACGATTTCCCGACGAGTATTATCTGCCAAGTCTGTCGGCGCCAAGTCAAAATAACCACCCTTGTCATTTACTTCCAGCGTCGGGTCCCCATTTTCATCCAACTTAAAGAGGAAAAACTCTGGCTCTGGTCCGAGGTTAAAGGATTTGAAGCCCAGCTCTTCCATATGCTTGAGGGCGCGCTTGAGGTTACTGCGAGGATCCCCTAGAAACGGTACATGATCTGTCGTATAAACATCGCAAATCAAACCCGCTACACTGCCGTTTTCATCTCCCCAAGGAAAGACTGTCCAAGTATCCAAATCAGGATAAAGATACATATCTGATTCATTGATACGGACAAAACCTTCGATGGAAGAACCATCAAACATGGCTTTATTGGATAAGACCTTGTCAAGCTGTTCATCCGTGGCAGGAATTTCCACATTCTTCATAGTCCCTAAAATATCAGAGAACATAAGACGAATAAAGGTAACATTTTTCTCTTTTACTTCGCGACGGATATCAGCTGCTGTAATAGACATTAAATTTCTCCTTGTAATTCAAACAAAATAGCTATGGTCGACGCATCTGACCAAAGGTTGGCAGAGAAGAAGCAAAACGGCCTTGCTGCAAGATGTCATGATGCAAAGCACGGCGGACATCTTTTTCACTAATGGTCTTGTGGGACTTGGCTTCACGCTCAGCATATTTCCTCTTAATTGCAGCGATATTATAACCTTCCGAAATATAATCTTTAATTTCTAAAAGGCGGTCCATATCATTCAAAGAATACATCCGACGGTTGCCCTCATTCCGAGCAGGGGTAATCAGATTCTGGTCTTCATAATAACGGATCTGACGGGCAGATAGGTCCGTCAGTTTCATAACACTGCCGATGGGAAAGACTGCCATGTTTCGGCGAAACTCTTTTTCCTTCATTCAAATTCCTCTCTACGCACTATTATAGGACGAAATAAATCTTATGTCAAGAAATAATGTCAGATTTTCTTACACGGATTTTATTTTTTCTTTTCAAAGATGGTTCGCAGCCGATCTATATCAGAATTTACCAGAATCGCAACAAAGACTCCCATAAAGGTTTCAAAGATTCTGGCAAAGACATACAAGATGGTATCTTCCGGCCGAATTGACAGGGTAATAATCAGCATGGCAGATACTCCGCCAATGACTCCCGCCTTGTTGTTCATAGCGACATTGGTCATGATTGTCAGCATAGTACAGACCGGTACCAAAAGGAGGGTGACCCAATACTGCTCCTTAAAGACACTATTGGCAATGAAAAAGAGCAGAGCGTAAAAACCACCGATGCTGTTTCCTAAGATTCGCGATGTCCCGAAGTGGACACTCTTATCAAAATCCTCACGAAGACTAAAGACTGCCGTCAAAGCACCGATTTGCAGGCCTTTCCAACCAAAAAGGCCAAAGAGCAGTAGAATGATGAAAACAGCCAGACCGGTTTTAAAGGTACGCATGCCCAGACGAAATTTCGATTTATCAAACTTGTACTTATTGAAATAACTCATTAGTCTCCTTCCAGAAAATCCTCCCTCTCTTCATTTTAACATATTTCGTCTCAAAAAAACTCTTTCTGCTCAGGACTTTTCCCACACAAAGAAAAAGCCCTATCAGCTACCGCATCAAGAGCTATCGACTATTTAAAAGCTGAGACATTATCTGTCCCAGCCGCATTTTATTTTCTTTAGTTTGGATAAATGTAGGTAACTCCACCCATAAATTCATTCGGGTTAAAGTAGCCACGATAGTTGTTAATCTGCTTTTGACGATTGTAGTTCGCTTCTAGAACTTGAATTGAGCTGTCGCTTTGCACATCTGTCACATAAGCAACATGTCCGTATTCGCCACCATCCCAAACTGCAATAGCCCCTGCTACTGGAACATTTCCTGTTGCATAACCCTGAGCACCAGCATTGATTGCCCAAGTATTAGCATTGCCCCACCAGTTGCTTGCCCAAGGAGCCATTTCTTTCACGCCCCATGTACATTGGCCGATTGGGTAAGAATTGCCATAGTCAGTTGGCGTATTTAAGACAACATCTTCAGTATCAGATACCAAAGCAGCATCACTTGTCGCTTCATAAGCTGGAGCGCTGTAAGGATTGTATGTCTGAGCCAAAGCAGTGCCATTTACTTGCAACACATCTCCTGGGTTAATCGTATCAAAAATTGTCTTTCCATTATTGGCAGCAAGTTCGTAAGGATTCATTCCATTGGCACTAGCAATGGCAAAAAAAGAGTCCCCTTGCTGGACAACATAAGAATCTGCATGAACAGCTTGAGCGCCGATTGTCGCTAACAAAGCTGTGGAAGTTAAACCAAGAGTCGCTTTAGCAAATGTTTTTTTCATAACTGTTTTTCTCCGTATAATTTGATGATAAAAAAATCATACCTCATTTACATGTCAGTTTTTTTAGAGTTATATTTTTGTCATGTTACAAATGATTTAGACTTTTGCTACATGAGATTTAGCAGTATTTTTAAAGATAAAAAGGCTAGGGATTTCCTAGCCTCATCTATTATCAGTCTTCTTTACCTTTCAATTTTCCTAGACCTAAAGCACCAATAATGGCTGCTAAACCTAGATATGGCAGATAGACTGTATCTTTGGCTCCCGTTTCTGGAAGAAGAGAAACAGGAATCTTTTTAGCCACTGAAGTTGGATTGGCTCTTCTTGGATCGTTTACATCTGAAACAAGCAGATGCTGTGCCTTAGGAGTGACTGTTGTAACTGTATTTGAAGCATAGACCACACGATTGACAGTGTTGATGTAGGTATTTTCAAAAGTACCCGCAGCAATCCGCTTCATCTGTAGATAGGTTTCAGCCTGAAAAGCTGAATCCAGAGAAATCGTCTCTAAGAATTCTTCCTTGAAACGAATAGAAATCAAGCCTTTCTCAAGATCAACATTCGCAGCTGTATACTCAGTCAAATCTGTACCAGCCTTTATCACCTTACCATCTTTGATCGTGATGTCCACTTTGGCAAAGGTTTTGTAAGCACCCGTGTACTCATCTCCTCGTTGGTCATAATCATCCACAAAGCTATAGTCTGTCAAACCTTCA
>CAUVQK010000132.1:0-4569 GCA_963553705.1 uncultured Streptococcus sp. | reverse complement strand
AAGAATGCCGCAAGGACTACAATCGTCAATACGTAAGGCGCAATCTGCAGATAAACCTTTGGAACACTTGAAAGCAATGGCAACTGGTTCCCGATAACCGCCAAACTTTGGGAAGCTCCAAAGAAGAGACTCGCCAACATGGCACCAATAGGACTCCATTTACCAAAAATCATAGCTGCCAAGGCGATAAATCCTGGACCTACGATAGTTGTCACAGCAAAGTTAACAGAGATTGACTGAGCATAAATAGCTCCACCAATACCACCAAGCAGACCAGAGATCATGACACCGCAATAACGCATGAGGTAAACATTAATCCCCAAGGTATCTGCTGCCTGCGGATGCTCTCCGACTGAGCGAAGACGTAGCCCGAATTTAGTCTTAAACATGACAAACCAAGCAAGGAAAGAGAAAGCAATGGCAAGATAACCAACCAAGCTTGTATGCTTGAAGAAAATATCTCCCAAGACTGGAATATCAGACAGGAAAGGGAAATTAAACTTCCCGAACGAACGCTGAATATTATCTGTTTGTCCCTTGTTATAAATAGCTTTAACAAGGAAAATCGCCAAGGCTGGCGCAAGCAAGTTCAGCACTGTACCACTCACAACGTGATCCGCACGGAAGGTAATGGTTGCCACAGCATGGATAAGAGAGAAGACAACACCGACTAAACCAGCAGCAACCAAAGAAAGCCATGGAGTCGCACTACCCAAGCTCTTCTCGAAAGTCAGGTTAAAGAGAACGCCTGTAAAAGCTCCCATAACCATGATTCCTTCCAAGCCAACATTAACCACACCAGCGTGCTCAGAGTAGGCTCCGCCAATACTTGTGAAAATCAAGGGAGCCGCATAAATCAGCATAGATGATACTAATAAACCTAATACCGTTACAATATTCATCCTAGTTTCCCTCCTTCACTTTTTTAGCTTCCTGCCGACGATTTTTAAGGAAATCAAAGATCGTTATACCTGTCATACGCTCAATCAGATAGTGGGCGCTGACAAAGAAGATGATAGAAGCTGTTACGATGTTTACAAGTTCTGTTGGAATCTGAGCCACGTTCATACCTGGAGCACCAACACTCAGAACTGCAAAGAGGAAGGCTGCAAAGAGGATTCCAATTGGAGAGTTGGCAGCCAAGAGACTTACCGCCATACCATTGAAACCAACACTCAAGGAACTTCCTTGAACAAAGACATTCTGATAAGTTCCAAGTCCTTCTACTACTCCTCCAAGTCCTGCAAGAGCACCTGAAATAATCATAGATACGATAATAGTACGCTTAGATGACATCCCTGCATATTCAGATGCATTTGGATTAAGCCCTACAGCACGAATTTCAAAACCAAGTGTTGTTTTCTTAAGCAAATACCAAATAACCACTACTGCAATCAAGGCAAAGAAGATACCGATATTCATCCGAGAGTTAGACGTAAGACTTCTCAACCACTCTGTTTGATAAATCGCATTGGCACTAACACGCTTACTAGAGTCAACACTCTGCATCACAGATTCTGGGAAACTATGAATAAGAGCATTTCCAACAAAAAGAACAATATAGTTCATCATAATGGTTACGATAACTTCACTCGTTCCCAGATAAGCACGCAGAATCCCTGGAATAGCACCAACAATACCACCAGCCACTGCTGCAATGACTACAGTCGCCAATAACATCAGAGGACGAGGTAAATCAGGGAAGGAAAGTGCAAACCAACCAGCCAAAATCCAGCCAGCTAAGGCTTGACCAGGAAGCCCAACATTAAAGAATCCAGCACGACTGGCTACAGCAAAGCCTAAACCAATGAGAATCAGAGGTCCCATCGCGCGAGAAATCTCACCCAAACTTCTCAAAGAACCAAAAGCTGTTTTAAAGAGGGACTCATACCCCCAGATAGCATCATAACCAAAGATGGCCATTACAACCGCTCCCAATAAAATCCCTAGAAGAACTGAGATTAAAGGAACCGCAATCTGTTGTGTTTTTTTAGACATTTGAAGCTCCCTTCTGAATCTTACCACCAGCCATGAGAATACCAAGCTCTTGCTTATTAGTTTCCTCTGGAGTTACAATTCCCTGAATCTTACCATCATGGATAACGGCGATTCTATCAGAAACATTGAGGATTTCGTCTAGCTCAAAGCTAACAACTAGGACAGCCTTGCCTTGAGTCCGTGCTTCAATCAAGCGTTTATGAATGTATTCAATCGCCCCCACATCAAGTCCGCGAGTTGGCTGACTGACAATCAGAAGGTCTGGATCGCGATCCATTTCCCGAGCAATGATAGCTTTCTGCTGGTTTCCTCCTGAAAGAGCTGAAGCAAGTACATATTCACTAGCCGCCCGAACATCAAATTCATCCATCAACTTGCGTGCGTAAGAATAAATGTTACCGTAATTCAGGATTCCATTTTTACTGAGCGGTTCTTTATAGTAAGTCTGTAGAGCAATATTTTCAGATATGGACATTGCTAGGACTAAACCATCACGGTGGCGGTCTTCAGGAACGTGGCTGACTTTCATTTCAGTTATCTGCCGCGGCTGCTTACCAATAATAGACTGGTTCTTAATTGTAATCTCGCCAGAGCTAGCTTTTCTAAGACCTGTAATAGCCTGAATCAGCTCAGTCTGACCATTGCCGTCAATACCAGCAATCCCGACAATCTCACCAGCACGGACATCAAGAGAAAGTCCCTTAACAGCTGGAACACCACGGTTTTCTTCAACAACAAGATTTTTTATTGACAAGACAGTTTCTTGAGGATTAGCAGGCTCTTTCGCAGTCTTGAAGGAAACAGCCCGGCCCACCATCATTTCAGCCAAATCTTGGTTAGTTGCACCAGCAATTTCGACTGTTTCAATGGATTTTCCGCGACGAATAACCGTTACTCGGTCAGAAACTGCCCGAATCTCATCCAACTTGTGAGTGATAAGAATAATAGATTTTCCTTCTTTGACGAGATTCTTCATGATTTTCATCAATTCATCGATCTCAGCTGGCGTCAGAACGGCTGTCGGCTCGTCAAAGATGAGAATGTCCGCCCCACGATAAAGAGTTTTCAGAATTTCAACCCGCTGCTGGGCACCGACAGAAATATCTTCAATCTTAGCAGATGGATCAACTGCCAAGCCGTATTTCTCAGAAAGTTCCTTAATTTCTTTAGTGGCACCTTTCAAGTCCAACACACCATTTTTTGTGATTTCACTTCCAAGGATGATATTTTCAGCGACAGTAAAAGCTTCAACAAGCATAAAGTGCTGGTGCACCATCCCGATACCAAGTGAGGCCGCCTTTGATGGAGAGTCTAGTTTAACTGACTTTCCATTCACTACAATCTCACCGCTGGTCGGCTCAAGCAGGCCAGCCAGCATATTCATCAAGGTTGACTTGCCGGCACCATTTTCTCCCAAAAGAGCGTGAATTTCACCTTTTCTGAGTTCCAAATTGATTTTATCATTGGCTACAAATTCACCAAAAATCTTGGTAATTTCTCGCATTTCAATGACATTTTCATGTGTCATGGCTCTTTCCTTTCCAGAATTTCATTTTATTTCAATAAAATTTACTAGCACAGCCAGTGCTAATAAATTCTATTGACACAAAGGCGTCTCAATTTCAAAAAGAAGCGACCCTACACGGTCGGATCGCTCTTAAATTGTTTTATTTGTCAGGAACAGTGATGCTGCCGTCAAGGATTTTTGCTTTCGCTTCTTCAACGGCTTTTTTCGCATCTTCTGACAGGTTTGTAGTTGTCAAGTCAACTCCACCGTCTTTCAGGCCGAAGGTTGTAGTTTTACCGCCTGGGAATTTACCTTTAGCAGTTTGGTTAGCGATGTCTTGGACAGTCTTACCAACTTGTTTCAAGCTTGATGCCAAAACAAAGTTAGATTCTTTACCATCTTTAGACTTGTATTTACCTTCTTCAGTTTGATCACGGTCAACACCGAGTACCCAAACTTTTTCATCTTCATTTCTTGTTTCGTTGATTGACTTAGCTTCGTTAAATACTCCAGCACCAGTTCCACCAGCAACTTGGTAAACCACGTCTGCACCTGCAGCATATTGAGCAGCAGCAATTGTTTTACCTTTAGCAGCATCACCAAATGAGCCAGCATAGTCTACTTGAATCTTGATAGATGGGTCAACTGATTTCACACCAGCTTCGAAACCTTTTTCAAAACGTGTGATAACTGCGCCTTCTATACCACCTATGAAACCAACTTGTTTTGTCTTAGTAGTTTTTGCAGCAGCAACACCAGCAAGGTAAGCAGCTTCATTGTCAGCAAAAATAGCTGAAGCAACATTCTCTTTTCCTTCGATAACATCATCAACAATAACATAATTGATGTCTGTGTTATCTTGGGCAGCAGATTCAACCGCATCACGAAGAGCAAATCCGATACCATATACTAAATTATAACCATCCGTAGCAGCTTGGTTTAGGTTATTCGCATATTGAGACTCATCATTAGACTGATAGTAAGTAAAACCATTATCTTTAGAAAGACCGTTTTCTTTACCCCAAGCTTGCAAACCTTCCCATGCAGACTGGTTAAATGACTTA
>CAUVQK010000131.1:0-4570 GCA_963553705.1 uncultured Streptococcus sp. | reverse complement strand
TTGAGCAGGATCCGTTTCTCAATCAAGTTGTTGAAGTTGAGACTTGGCTCAATCCTGAGGAGTTAATGCAGACGCTCTTGGCTATCGAATCGGATCTAGGGCGCGTGCGGGAAATCAAATGGGGACCTCGTGTGATTGATTTGGATATTCTTTACATAGGACAAGAAGAGTTATACAGTCCAAACTTGATTGTTCCTCATCCTTATGTGGCTGAGCGAGCTTTTGTCTTGCAATCTCTGGTGGAAATCGCCCCACACTTTGTCGATCCCGTGCAGAAAAAAAGCATCCGCCAGCTCTGGGATGCGGTTGAAAAATGAGAAAAGAAACTTGTCGTAAGGCAAGTTTTTTCATTGTCTGAACTTTCTCTGAACTTGCCCCTGTATACTAAAGAAAAATCAAAAGGAGTTCAGTATGGAACATATAGTGAAAATAGAAGGAGTCTGCAAGAAGCATGGCAGCAAGCAGATTCTAAAAGATATTTCTTTTACAGCTCGAAGTGGGCGGATTACAGCCTTTCTGGGTCCAAATGGTGCTGGTAAAAGCTCGACCTTGAGGATTCTCTTGGGGTTAGATCGGGCGACGTCTGGGACTGCGACTTTTGATGGGCAAACCTATCAATCAATGACCTATCCGCTCAGAACGGTAGGTGCAGCCTTTGACGGCATTGGCGGTCTGCCAAATCGAAAGGTCTATGACCACTTGAGGATTATTGCGGCGAGTAATGCTATTTCCAAGTCTCGAATCGATGAGGTTTTGGAGATGACTGGAATTGCTCATAAGAGGAAGGACCTTTTGTCAAGCCTGTCTCTGGGGGAAGGTCAGCGGCTGGGTTTGGCCGCAGCTTTGCTGGGTGATCCTCAGTTTCTTATATTAGATGAGCCGACTAATGGACTGGATCCAAGTGGGATTAAGTGGTTTAGAAAGTTCATCCGTCAGCAGGCTGATTTAGGGAAAACGGTACTTCTATCCTCCCACATCTTGTCAGAGGTGCAAATGGTGACAGATGATGTAGTCTTGATTCATCATGGGCGAATTATTGAGCAGGGACAATTGGAAGAGGTGCTGCAAGATTCAGACAGTCTAGAAGATCTCTTCTTTGATTTGACAGAGGAGGTTTAAGATGAAAGAAACGATGTCCTTATTGCATTCAGAATGGTTGAAAATTCGCTCAACCAAGGCTTTCAAAGTGAGTATGGCCTTCATGCTGCTATTGGTGCCTGCCGTATCCTGGCTGGAGGGTCGACAGTATTTATCTGTCGGCTTGGATGCCACGCCTGAGACGGTTCCCGGCCTGGCAGAAGCCATTGACCCGCTGGAATATCTAGGCCTCAATGGGGCTTCTATGGCAAGCATGGTTTTGGTCATCTTAGCTGGAATTTTGGGAGCTATGGAATTTCAGTCTCATAGCTTGAGAACCAGTCTCTTGACCTGTAATAACCGCCTGAAGTTGCTTGTGGGGAAACTCATGACCTTTGCTTGCTTTTCTCTTGCCAGTAGCTTTTTATCGATTTACTTTAGTTATATAGTCATGCACCTGGCTTTAGGAAAGGAAGGGCTTAATCCAATTCTGCTCAATCAAGCAGCTTGGAGTTTGATTTTGTGGAAAATCTTATCTCTAACCTTATTAGGAATCCTTTCATTTTTGTTAGGTTTATTGGCTCGGACCATGCTGGTTCCTCTGATTTTTCTCGTACCACAGATCTATAATCTGGGAAACTACCTGGCAGCTCACACGAGTTGGGGAGCTTATCTGCCACAGCCAGCTGGAGAATTGTTTGCGGCAACGCCAACTTCCCAATATGCCAACAATCCCTTCCAAGGGTTGTTGATACTTGGTGCATGGTTACTAGTCATCGGCGGCATGACCTCTCTGCGCTTTTTGAAGACGGATTTAGGAGGGCGATACTGATGATAATAGCTCTGATTAGAAGTGAATGGATTAAATTCCGTTCTTACTATCTCGCTCTTGGTGCAGCCTTGGTGGCTCTGGTAATCGTTCCATTTTTTCTGATGAATCTTGACTACAGTCAGACAGCAGTTGGCCAGACGAAGGCTCTGAGCGAGGCTTTGCATGCCCTCTATCTGGCGCAGCCTGTCATCGTCATCTTTACTTCCCTCTATTTTGCCCAGGAGTTTGTCAAGTCAGGGATGCGAACGAATTTTCTAACCGTATCAAATAGAAAGGCTTGGTTGGCTGGGAAATTCCTTTTTCTGGCCGTGCTGCTCTTGGTCCTCTACAGTATCATGATAGGCAGCTGTTTCCTTGTTATGCTGGCTCGTTTTGACCTGGACTTTAGCTGGTCCTTACTGGGGAAATTCCTCTATTACAGCTCTTTTGGTCTTCTCAGCAATCTTTTTCTGGCTTTTTTAACTGCCGGCCTAGCTCTGCTATTTCAATCTTGGGTTGTGCCGGTGTCGGTGCTCTTTCCTCTCTTGATTGGTCTCAGCCGTTTGTTGGCAACGTTCATCAAAGAAGCAAAATACCTGCCCGATCTGGCTACCCTAAATCTCTTTGAGTATGAAGGGGTTCAGCATTCAATAGATCTATCAGGGCTGGGAATACAGCTGTTCTGGCTAGCTTTGGTTTGGAGCTCTGCTATATTCTTAAGCTTGAAACGAGATGTTCGCTAGAGGTATGCTATAATGGAAATCATGAGACAGTATCGTATTTTGGTGGTTGATGACGACCGGAGCATTTTGAAGCTGGTGAAAAATGTCCTAGAGCTCGACGCTTATGATGTGACGACGCTTGATCGGATAGAAGAGCTAGAGCTGACGCATTTTGTCGGATATGACTTGATTCTACTGGATGTGATGATGGAGCCTGTTAATGGTTTTGAGCTGTGTTCCTATATTCGTCCTCATCTTTCGTGTCCAATCATCTTTCTGACGGCTAAGGAGTTGGAGGCGGACAAGGTGGAAGGGCTCTTTCGTGGAGCAGATGACTATATTGTCAAGCCTTTTGGGACCAAAGAATTGCTGGCGCGTGTCAGAGCTCATCTTCGGCGGGAGGAAAGACGTGAGGAGCGCTATTCTGAAATTGCTTCTTGTCAATTTTATCCAGAGCGCTATGAAGTTGCCTGTTTTGGTAAATTCTTGAAATTTTCAGAGCGAGAGTTTAAGTTACTGCATTTACTTGCTAGCAATCCCAAGCAGACCTTTTCAGCTGAACGCCTGCATACCTTGCTTTATCCAGAAAGTTCAGAAACACAGCTTCGCTCCATCTCAGAATACGTATATCAGATTCGCCAAAAATGCAAACAAGAAGGGCTGCAAGCAATCGCAACAGTGAGAGGAGTAGGCTATAGATGGCAATTAGAACCCGAAATTTCAAAAGCTTAGTCTGGACAACCAGCTTGAAAATCGTCTTTTTCCATGTTTTGATTTTTGTGCTTATAGGCTATGAATTTACGCAAGGAAGTAATCACGTTCTTTTCACCTTGTTCTTTTGGGCAGGGAGCTTGCTCCTGATTACTTTTTATCATATTTTGAAATTGCTCCGAAAAATCGACAGGGAAATAAAAATGCTAAAGAGCGAGAAGCTTTTAGAAGAAAATCAAAGTCAGCTTTTTCGGATTGAGGAAATGCTAGAAGTCTACAGCGATTTACGGAGCAGCCACCAAGAAAATGCTCGTCTTCTAGAAAGAGAGCAGCAGCATAATCAGGAGTTGATTTTACAGCTATCAGCGACATCGCACGATTTGAAGACGCCCCTAACTGTGATTAAGGGGAATGCTGAGCTCTTGGAATTGGCGCAGTTAGGCCAGCCACAGGCAGACTATGCTGCTGAGATTTTGCAGGCCAGTCACAAGATGGAAGAGTATTGTGGCTCTTTGATTGATTACGCTAAGACTTTTCAGATTGATTCTAATCAGTTCAGTCAGCTTTCCTTAGAGGATTTTTTGGCTTATCTACAGGACGACTGGGCACTGTTCAGCAAACAGGAAAGCTATCGTTTTTATCTCCAAGAAGATTGTGATCTTAGTCTGATTTTGTCAATTCATTTGGACTATCTCAAGCGAGCTTTGCTCAATATTTTACTGAATGCGCTTGAACATGCTGACCAGGACCAAAAGGAAGTCAAGCTAACGGTATCAGTGCAGCAGGACCAGTTGGTTTTTGCTATCTGGAACAATGGCCCTGCATTTTCAGAGGAGATGCTGCTGGGAGCGGAACAGCTCTTTTATCAGAGTGACCAAAGCCGCAATTCAGCTAATCCCCATCATGGAATCGGCTTAGCCTTTTCTAAGCAGGTAGCTCTCTTGCATGGTGGTCGTCTGACCCTGCTCAATCTAGACCAAGGAGGAGCCTCTGTCGAGTTGACAATTTCATTGAAATAAATGAGAATGGAAAATCATAAAAACGCATAATACCAAGTGTCCAAAAGACTTGATATTATGCGTTTGATTTTTTTTATTATGTAAAGATTTACTGGATTTTTCTCTCAAATGGAGTTTTTGTCCAGTCTTGTTTATTTATTTCCGATACAAGCGATCGTATTGGTAGAATGGGTCAAAGGTCACGTTGATACCTAGTTTGCGAAGGACATTCTTATCTTCATCGGTCAAAA
>CAUVQK010000130.1:0-4588 GCA_963553705.1 uncultured Streptococcus sp. | reverse complement strand
GGCAGAGCTCTTCATCAGACTTTCAAGAGGAGCTTTATACGGTGGTCCAGCCCATCCTATCTGGCGATCCTCGTTTGGAAAATGATTTATTAGCCAATCTCCAGCAGACAGAAGCAGTTGAGTTTTACTGGCTGATTGATCAGTCTGACCCTGAGGCGCAGCGAGTAGCTGATAAGATTTGTCAAAATCCTTCTTATGCTCAGCGCATTCGCGTTTTTCTCATGGAGGATGTCCCACAGGGGATTAATCCTAAGAGTTATAAGATTGAGCAGATTATAGATGAGCTGACCCGGCCATATCTGATTGTTCTCGACGACGACAGTGTCATTGATTTTTCAAAAATGGGAGAATTGACAGATTATTTGGGTGAGAATATTATTTTGACCGGCATTCCCTATAATCAGGAGAGAAGTAATTTCTGGTCTAAGCTAGTGGCAGCTTTTGTCAATGGAAATTCTTTCATTACCTACTTTACCATGGCAGAAGTCAAAGCTAACCACTCGATTAATGGAATGTTCTACATTCTGCCACTTGAACTGGCTAGGGAGCAGAAGCTCTTCAGTGCCATTAAAGACTATCTATGTGATGATTTGGCTGTAGCGGATTTTCTGCGCAGCAAGGGAGTGGAGATTATCCAGACGCGTGTGACTTGCAATGTACGTACTACTATCAAGGATGCCAAGCAATATTTGCTGCAGATGAAGCGTTGGCTGCTTTTTAGCTCTATATATCTGAAAGAGCACTTGGACTGGAAGGTTATTTTTTTAATTGCTCTGCCTAGTTTTCTGACCCTTCCTGCCTTGCTCATTGCTTTCTTTCTTGGCTGGCCTTTTGTGCTGCTGGCTTTGCTTTTACTCTTGGTCAAGGCGGTTTGGATGCTGGCTTATCGACGCCTTATCCTAACTGCTTGGCCGTATCCTGATGAAGTGTTCTACGAGGTGCTGAATGATCTAGTCTTGCCTTGGCTTTTCCTCTATGTCTTACTTAGTCCGCCCTTGATTAACTGGCGGGGAAGGAAGATTCGAGTGACGGATGGGAAAATCCGCTATGAGTAAGATGAAGCAGTACTTGGATAAGTTGGATGCTCTGTCGCCAGACCAAACCATGTTGAAATCTAGTAAGGTCTTGCTTTTTCTCAGTGGCAGCAGTCATTTGGAGAGCGCTTGTCTGACTGCAGGACAGCTTAAGTTTCTTGAACAGATTTGTCCACCGGATTTCTCAGTGGTGGCTAGTAATTTTCCCTTTAATCAGAGATTTGAGCATGAGCGACAAACCCAAGTTTCCTTGTTGACAGCTTCCATTTCCAATACCCGTTACTATTGGCATACTCTCTGCAATCTTCGCTTTCAGGAGGCTTTGCAGCGTCACTTGTCTCCTTTGCTGGATGTTGAGGAGGCTGTCATTATCTGCAAAAGCTCGGGACTCAATATGCTGACCCAGTGGCTGGAGGGCTTGGGTGAGGAAAATCTGCCGATCAGACTGAGAGTGATTGCGCTGGGTCCTGTTTCACAGAGACTCCTAAATCGCAAGGATATTGACTTGCTGGTCATCAAGGGCAGGAAGGATATTTACAGCAGATTTTTAGATGGCCATCCAGCTGATGTGATGGTGGATAGCAATCAATTTGATTATGAATACAGGGAAGATGTGAAAGGATTAGTTTATGACTGGATTAGAAAAAGTGATAAAGATTGATGTGATTAGTGTGCCATTTAGTGGGCATTTGCTGCCTACTTTGACCTTAGTCAAGCCTCTGCTAGCGGATCCGCGTTTTCAGATTCGGGTCATCACTGGATGCCAAAAGAAAGAGTTAGTAGAGGAAATCGGTTTTGATTGTCTAGCACTCTTTCCAGAAAGACCGACAGTGATGGAGGACATCGCCAACACCCCGCAACAAAGCAATCCCCTGATTACCTATCAGCAGTTTCGGGCTAATTCTAGACTAATTCCAGAAGTTATAGACGAATTAAATCGAATTTGGCAAGAGGGCAGCAAACCGGATTTGGTCATAGCAGATTTTGTTGCTTCGCCAGCGGGAATGATTTCTGATCGCTTTGGCATTCCCTGGATAACTACGATTCCGAGTCCCGTTGCGATTGAGTGCCGGACGACTACTCCGACTTATTTGGGAGGTTGGAAACCTCATCAGGGTGTCTTGTACAAGTTCAGAGATGCCTTAGGCAGGCAAGCTATTCGTTTTGGAAAGAAAATGGCCTTTGCTTTAGTCAAGAAGAGTTTGGGAGACTATCAAGATTTTAAACTCTATCGGGAAGACGGCACAGAAGCTATTTATTCGCCGTACTCTATCTTAGCTTTGGGCATGAAAGAGCTAGAGTTTCGAGATGATTTTCCTAAGCAACTCCGCTGGCTTGGCTACAAATGCCTGTCCTTTGATCGTCTGCCTACAGCCCATGAGTCTTATTTTGAGACTGATAAGAAGCGGGTTTTAGTGACTTGCGGAACGCATTTAAAATGGGAGAAGGAGCGCATGGTGGAGCGGGCGAAAAAGCTAAGCAAACTCTACCCAGACTATCTTTTTTACGTCACCTTGGGAGAAGCTAGTGGCTTGGGTAATGCTCCGAAGAGACTTTCAGAAAACCTGCTGCTCTTTGACTATCTTCCTTATACAGATATCTTGGACAAGATAGATTTTGCCATTCACCACGCAGGAACGGGTATCATGATGGCCTGTATTGAGCATGAGATTCCCAGTCTCATTTTGCCGCAGGATTATGACCAGTTTGACAATGCCGTTCGTGCTGAGCTAGCTCAGGTGGGGCTGGTTGCTCGCAGAAAGACCGATGCAGAAGTGCAGCGCCTTTTTAAGGAATTGACGAATCGCCCGGACTGGTCTCAGTTGAAAACTCTTGCCCAGCAAAGCAAAGAATATCAGCCTACAGAAATTCTCTATCAAGAGCTTGGGCAGCTGCTCAAGGTTGATTTATAACTGGAAAACTCAACAAACTATTAAAGCATACTTCCAATATTAAAGTGTCTGAATTATTAAATTTCCCTATTCTTTTCAAGGAATAGGTTTTTTGGTCTATTCAAGTCTTTTTTAAGATGTTAAAATGAAAGTGATTACAAGAAAGTCATTGGAAAGTCATCTTGGCTTTCTCGGAGTGACTGAAGAGGAAAGATGATGAAGAAAGCAATTCTAATGATGACTTTTGGCTCGCCAGAGAAGATTAGCTTTGAGGGAGTTGCTGAATTTTTTACCAACATTCGCCGCGGTGTCCGGCCGCAAGACCATGAGATTCAGACCCTCTATGATAACTATGTCCTCATTGGCGGAACGCCTCTGCAGCGTATCAGTCTAGAAGAGGTGGAAAAGGTTCGTCAGCGTTTGGCTGGCGAGTATGCGGTTTATTTTGCCAATAAATTCTCACGTCCTTTTATACCAGATATGATTGAGCAGATGGAAGAGGATGGTATTGAGGATTGTATCTGTTTGATTCTAGAGCCTCATTTTTCTTACTATTCTGTCATGGGCTATGAGAAGTTTATCCAGAGTGATTCCATCCGCTTTAATATCATTAAGGAATGGTATCAGGAAGAAGCTATTCTTGATTATTGGGCAGAAGAGCTGAGAAAGATTCTTACAGAAGAGGTTGGAGAAGAGACCTTCAAGATTTTCTTCTCAGCCCACAGCGTGCCTATTCTGGCCTTGGATTTCGGAGATCCTTACATTGATCAGATCTATGACAATGCCCGCTTGATTGCTGACAGGTTGGGTCTGACAGAAAAGGATTATCTGAACGTTTGGCAGAGTGAGAGTGACATCGGACTCCCTTGGATCAAACCTGACGTGCTGGACTACATGCGTCAGCAAGAAACACATCCGCAGCATTATATTTTTGTGCCGATTAGTTTTATCAGTGAGCATATAGAGGTCCTTTTTGACAATGACGTGGAGTGTAAGGAACTTTGCAATGATCTGGGTGTTGCTTATCATAGGCCGCCTATGCCCAATGCAGACGACCGTTTAATTGAGGCCCTGATTCAAACTATCCGCCGCCATGAGCATGAACCCTTCAAAGAATGTTTTCCAGAAGAAGAAACCTTCGATGAATTACAGCCGTCGGAGGAGAGCAGCCAGATTCTTGCAGAGGATGCAGAGCTGAAAATGCCAGATTTCGTCAAGAAACTAATTGAGAAAAAAGGGCGCGAGAATGTTAAGATGCCATATTTTGTCAAGAAAATGCTGGAGAAAGCAGGAAAACTGCCCAAGAGCTGATTGTTCATATTCGTTGATGATTTTATAAGATTATTCTAAAAGGAGAAAACCGTGAGACTTTGGCACCAAGATTTAATTGAAAAACTTCCGCGCCAGCAGCTTTTAGGCCAGCACCGAGAGTGTGCAGCCTTACGTGGACGAGGTTGGGGCAAGCCGCATGCGACGGTCAACTATGTTTTTGAGCACAGCCCTTATTGCCTCTATGCTTATCACCTCTTGATTATGGAGGAGATGCAACAACGGGGCTATCAGCCGGATCCCGTTTGGCTGGATAAAGACTACCGTGGCAAGACTTGCCCTCCTTACCAGGAGTTGCCAGCTGAGGAGCTAGAACATCCTATTTATCCGGAG
>CAUVQK010000129.1:0-4590 GCA_963553705.1 uncultured Streptococcus sp. | reverse complement strand
CGGAGAATAGCATCAGATTCGCGGACTGTTTCCAATTTTTCCTCAGTAATTTCTCCCATGACACGAATAGCAAGTCCTGGTCCTGGGAATGGCTGGCGCCAGACAATTTCATCAGGCATACCAAGCTCTGTACCCAAAGCACGCACTTCGTCTTTGTAGAGCGTGTTCAGTGGCTCAATCAGCTCAAACTGCATGTCTTCTGGCAGACCACCAACATTATGGTGAGACTTGATAGTCTGAGCAGTGTCGGTACCAGATTCGATAACGTCTGTATAGAGAGTTCCTTGAGCCAAAAATTTCACATCTTTTAGTTTGCTGGCTTCGTCGTCAAAGACATAGACAAACTCGTTTCCGATGATTTTACGTTTTTGCTCTGGATCAGAAACACCAGCTAGTTTATCAAGGAAACGTTTAGCTGCGTCTGCCTTGACGATATTCAAACCAAATTTGCCGCCAAGCATATCCATGACCTGGTCAGCTTCACCTTTACGCAAAAGACCATGATCCACAAAGATACAGATTAGTTGATCACCGATTGCTTTCTGCAAGAGAACACCGACGACAGAAGAGTCTACACCACCAGAAAGCCCCAGCAGCACCTTCTTGTCACCAACAGTTTGGCGGATTTTTTGAATTTCCATGTCAATGAAGTTATCCATAGACCAGTCGCCTTTGGCTCCACAAATATTAAGAGCAAAGTTGCGCAGGATATCATAGCCAAATTCTGAATGACGAACCTCAGGGTGGAACTGAATGCCGTAGATTTTCTTAGCTGGATTTTCAATAGCCGCAAAAGGACAGTCAGCAGAAGTACCAGTACGAACAAAGTCAGCAGGAATCTCTGTTACCGCATCTCCGTGGCTCATAAGAACTAGCTGGCTTTCAGGTGTTCCGTTAAAAAGACTGGAGTTAGCGGTATGTGACAGAGTCGACTGACCATATTCACGATTTCCAGCATGACCAGCAGGGACAACCTTGCCGCCCAGCTTGTGAGTCAAAAGCTGCATACCATAGCAGATTCCTAAAATCGGGATTCCCAACTCAAAAATTTCCGGGTCAATATCAAAAGAGCCGTCTTCATATACAGAATTCGGACCGCCGGAAAGGATAATCCCGACAGGCTGGATAGCACGGACTTCGTCAGCAGTAATCTTGTGGCTCTTGAGCTCAGAAAAAACACCGATTTCACGAATGCGGCGTGAAATCAGCTGGTTGTACTGGCTGCCGTAATCAAGCACGATGATCTTTTCGACATCTTGC
Source organism: uncultured Streptococcus sp. (assembly GCA_963553705.1). Classification (GTDB taxonomy): domain Bacteria; phylum Bacillota; class Bacilli; order Lactobacillales; family Streptococcaceae; genus Streptococcus. The sequence goes on along the minus strand of CAUVQK010000129.1, from coordinate 3,330 downwards.
AATTCAGTTCTAGTAGTCATCTGTTCCCTTTCTTAAAAGAAGTAATCTTTTCCCCTCATTTTATCACAAAAAAGGAATTTTTCCAAGGCAATAAGGAGCAAGAGTGATGAAAAAACGAGTATGAGTCTTTATTTGACAAAACTGCTAGAATCGTGAGAAAAGCAAGCATTTGAGAGCTGATCTTTATCATTTAGTTTGACATTTGAAGTATTTGGTACTAAAATAAGGGAAGGTACCAAATAAGAAAGAAGAATCAACATGTTGCCCGCATATATCAAAATTCATGATCAGATTAAGAAAGACATTGACGATGCCGTTTGGGAGATTGGGGAACGCCTACCCAGCGAGCGAGATCTAGCCGAAACCTTTAAGGTCAGCCGTATGACCCTACGTCAGGCCATTACGCTCTTAGTTGATGAGGGGGTGCTAGAGCGTCGAGTCGGTAGTGGCACCTTCGTTGCCAGCACACGCGTTCAAGAGAAAATGCGCGGCACCACCAGCTTCACGGAAATCATGAAGGCGCAAGGCAAAACGCCATCCAGCCAGCTTATTTCTTATCGACGCACTCTGCCGAGTGAGCAGGAAGTGGAAAAGCTAGGCATCCATAAGACAGAAAATGTCATTCGGATGGAGCGGGTTCGCTACGCTGACGATTTGCCGGTAGTCTACGAGGTGGCTTCAATTCCAGAGAAGTTCATTAAGAATTTCAAAAAAGAAGAGGTGACCAGTCATTTCTTTCAGACCTTGCAGGAACATGGCTATAAGATTGGCAAGTCCCAGCAGACGATTTATGCTCGGCTGGCTAAGGAAAAAATCGCCAATTACCTTGATATTCCTCGTGGTCATGCCATCTTAGGACTGACTCAGATTTCTTACTTTGACGACGGCACAGCTTTTGAATATGTAAAAAGTCAGTATGTCGGCGATCGTTTTGAATTTTATTTGGAAAACAATTAATTATTGCAAAACTCTTGGTTATCACTAAGAGTTTTTTACTTGTCTTTTACACAGAAGAAAAAGCTGATTGAAGTTTTGCAATCTCATATTTCGAGTGTTTATTTCCCTTGTCAGACTAGAGTTTATCATGCTTTTCTGGTATAATGTTTCTTATGGAAATTGAAAAAACAAACCGAATGAATGCTCTTTTTGAGTTTTATGCGGCGCTTTTGACTGACAAGCAGATGAACTATATTGAACTCTACTATGCAGATGATTACAGTCTGGCGGAGATTGCCGAGGAGTTTGGTGTTAGCCGTCAGGCCGTTTATGATAATATCAAACGGACAGAGAAGATTCTGGAAGACTATGAGAAAAAGCTGCACATGTACTCGGACTATATTGTCAGAAGTCAGATATTTGACCAGATTACAGAGAAATACCCTGACGACAGCTATCTGCAGGAGCAGATCGGGATTCTGTCTGGTATTGATAATAGGGAGTGACCATATGGCTAAACAAGTTATCTACAAGGGAATGTCTTGCTGGTTGTTGGAGTTGGAAGAATCTTTCCCTGCCAGGGTACAAATCATCTCCCCTGACGATCTTTCTAAAGCAATGCAAGAAGGTTTCAGCTGCTGGGGCTACCCAAATGAGATTATGAAAGAAGTCTCTGCTGAGGAATACGCTTGTTTAACTCGTTTTGGAAAATTTCCACTGAATTGATTGAAATAGAAACTAGGAGAATAAAAAATGGCATTTGAAAGTTTAACGGAACGTTTGCAGAACGTCTTTAAAAATCTGCGAAGAAAAGGAAAAATCTCAGAGGGCGATGTTCAGGAAGCAACCAAAGAGATTCGTCTGGCTCTCTTAGAAGCCGACGTTGCCCTGCCGGTTGTCAAAGACTTTATCAAGAAAGTCCGTGAGCGCGCTGTCGGTCATGAGGTTATCGACACCCTCAATCCAGCGCAACAGATTATCAAGATTGTTGACGAAGAGCTGACAACTATCTTGGGTTCTGATACTGCTGAGATTATCAAGTCACCAAAGATTCCAACTATTATCATGATGGTTGGTCTGCAAGGGGCTGGTAAAACCACCTTCGCTGGAAAGCTTGCTAATAAGCTCAAGAAAGAAGAAAATGCTCGTCCGCTCATGATTGCGGCGGATATTTACCGTCCGGCGGCTATTGATCAGCTGAAAACACTTGGACAGCAAATTGATGTACCTGTTTTTGCTTTAGGTACGGAAGTTCCAGCTGTTGAGATTGTCCGTCAAGGTTTGGAGCAAGCGAAAGCCAACCACAATGACTATGTCCTGATTGATACGGCTGGTCGCCTTCAGATTGACGAAAAGCTCATGCAGGAGCTGTCAGATGTCAAAGCGCTGGCTAATCCGAATGAAATCCTCTTGGTTGTAGATGCCATGATTGGTCAGGAAGCTGCTAATGTCGCTCGAGAATTTAACAGCCAGCTGGAAGTGACCGGGGTTATCCTGACTAAGATTGATGGTGATACCCGTGGCGGTGCTGCCCTGTCTGTCCGTCAGATTACTGGTAAGCCTATTAAATTTACTGGTACTGGTGAAAAAATCACTGATATCGAAACCTTCCACCCAGACCGTATGTCTAGTCGTATCCTCGGTATGGGGGACATGCTGACTCTGATCGAAAAAGCCTCTCAAGAATACGATGAGAAAAAATCGCTTGAAATGGCTGAAAAGATGCGGGAAAACACCTTTGATTTCAATGATTTTATTGATCAGCTGGATCAGGTACAAGGCATGGGACCTATGGAAGATTTGCTCAAGCTGATTCCAGGCATGGCCAATAATCCTGCCCTCAAGAATATCAAAGTGGACGAGAAAGAAATTGCCCGCAAGCGCGCTATCGTATCCTCTATGACACCGGCTGAGCGGGAAAATCCTGACTTGCTGAGTCCTAGCCGTCGCCGTCGGATTGCTAATGGTTCAGGTAACAGTTTCGTTGATGTCAATAAATTTATCAAAGACTTCAATCAAGCTAAGCAGATGATGCAGGGCGTTCTGTCAGGCGATATGAGCAAGATGATGAAGCAAATGGGTCTCAATCCAAACAACATGCCTAACAACATGCCTGGTGGCGGAGGAATGCCTGACATGTCAGCTCTAGAAGGCATGATAGGCCAAGGCGGTATGCCAGATATGTCAGGCTTAGGAGGAGCCGGCATGCCGGATATGAGCCAAATGTTTGGCGGCGGCCTCAAAGGTAAGGCTGGAGAGTTTCTAATGCGTCGCAGCATGAACAAGATGGCCAAGCAAATGAAGAAAAACAAGAAGAAGCGGAAGTAATAACAAAAAACAAGTCGCATAACTAAGTTTTATGTGGCTTGTTTTTGGAAACATCAGATTCAGATA
>CAUVQK010000128.1:0-4605 GCA_963553705.1 uncultured Streptococcus sp. | reverse complement strand
CGTTTTCTAGGTAACCTCTTTCAAAATTAATGAAAATATGCTACAATGTAAGCGATTAAGAAAATTTAAGAGCAGGTTTTTTTACTAAAATTTCCAACTCTTCATTTCAAAAATAAAGGAGACTCCACCTATGACTTATCAAGATAACTTCAAAAAATGGCTTGATTATGCTGAACTTCCTGACTATCTTCGCCAAGACTTGAACAGTATGGACGAAAAAACTAAGGAAGATGCTTTTTACACCAATCTTGAGTTTGGTACCGCTGGTATGCGTGGTTTAATTGGCGCTGGTACCAACCGTATTAATATTTATGTTGTCCGTCAGGCAACTGAAGGTTTGGCTCGTTTGATTGAAGAAAAAGGTGATGAGTTCAAAAAACGCGGTGTCGCGATTGCTTACGACTCCCGTCATTTCTCACCAGAATTCGCCTTTGAATCTGCTGCTGTTTTAGCTAAACACGGCATCAAGTCCTATGTTTTTGAAAGCCTGCGCCCAACTCCAGAACTTTCATTTGCAGTGCGCCATCTGGGGACTTTTGCTGGTATCATGATTACAGCCAGCCATAACCCTGCTCCATTTAACGGCTACAAGGTATATGGTGAAGACGGCGGACAAATGCCTCCGCATGATGCAGATGCATTGACTGACTACATCCGTGCGATTGAAAATCCTTTCGCTATCGAAGTAGCTGATGTTGAAGCCGAAAAAGCCTCTGGCTTGATTGAAGTGATTGGCGATGCTATTGATGCTGAATACCTCAAGGAAGTGAAAGATGTCAATATCAACCAAAAACTGATTGATGAATACGGTAAGGACATGAAGATTGTCTATACTCCATTGCACGGTACTGGTGAAATGCTGGCTCGTCGCGCTTTGGCTCAAGCTGGATTTGATTCTGTAGAAGTTGTTGAAGCTCAAGCTGTAGCTGATCCTGACTTCTCTACTGTTAAGTCTCCAAACCCTGAAAGCCAAGCAGCTTTTGCTTTAGCGGAGGAATTAGGTCGCAAGGTTGGTGCAGATGTCTTGGTCGCAACAGACCCAGATGCTGACCGTGTCGGTGTAGAAGTTCTGCAAAAAGACGGCAGCTACCTCAACCTTTCTGGTAACCAAATCGGAGCTATCATGGCTAAGTACATCTTGGAAGCTCATAAGAGTGCTGGAACTCTGCCAGCTAACGCAGCTCTCTGCAAGTCTATCGTTTCTACTGACTTGGTGACTAAGATTGCTGAAAGTTATGGTGCAACCATGTTCAATGTCTTGACTGGTTTCAAATTTATCGCTGAAAAGATTCAAGAATTCGAAGAAAAGCACAACCACACCTACATGATGGGATTTGAAGAAAGCTTCGGCTATCTGATTAAGCCATTTGTACGTGATAAAGATGCTATCCAAGCTGTTTTGGTTGTGGCTGAGCTAGCTGCCTACTACCGCTCACGTGGCTTGACCCTGGCTGACGGTATTGAAGAAATCTACAAAGAATATGGTTACTTTGCTGAAAAGACTATCTCTGTGACCTTGTCTGGTGTTGATGGAGCTGAGCAAATCAAGGCTATCATGGCTAAGTTCCGTGACAATGCTCCGAAAGAATTCAACGCTACTGCTATTTCTGTTACAGAAGACTTTAAGGCGCAGACTTCTACCGCCGCAGACGGTACTGTTACAGCTCTGACAACTCCTCCAAGCGATGTGCTGAAATACACTTTGGCTGATGGCTCATGGATTGCTGTCCGTCCATCTGGAACAGAACCAAAAATCAAGTTCTATATTGCCGTTGTCGGTGATAGCAATGAAGATGCCCAAGCAAAAATTACTGCTATTGAAGCAGAGATTAATGCCTTTATCAAGTAAAACAACACTATCAACCAATCAACCAGAGGATGAATTTCACATTCTCTGGTTTTTCGTTTCCAAATCAAGCATTTTTCTGCTTTTTATGGCATACTAGTTTTATCAAAAGAAATGAGGATTATTTATGGAACAATTTGCTCAAAATATTAAAGACCTTGAAGTCACAACTGTTGATCGTGCTCGTCAAGCGATTGCTGACAAAGAGACAGCAACTTTCTTCGTTGGTCGCAAAACTTGCCCTTACTGCCGTAAATTCGCTGCTACTCTTGCTAGCGTTGTTGCTGATACCAAGGAGCATATTTTCTTTATCAATAGCGAAGAAGCCAGCGAATTAGAGAAACTGCAAGCCTTCCGCTCTGAATACAGCATTCCGACGGTTCCTGGTTTTGTTCATGTTCAAGACGGCCAAGTCTCTGTTCGTTGTGATTCTTCTATGACTGCAGATGAGATTAAAGCTTTTGCAAACTTATAAAATTGATTCAATTCAAAAATCTGAGACAAATAGAGTCTCAGATTTTTTATTTATTTCTAACATCTTGAAAAGCCTCCCACATCTTCTGCTGGGGTTTGGCAAAGGGGTAATTGCCAAAGTCTTCTGGATGAAGCCACAAGACCTCTCCCTCAGCTGCATGCTGGCTATCTTTAACTCGGCCATAAGCCAGTTGAATATGCCATTTGCGATGACTGAAAACATGCTGCACTTTTGAAAAGGACTCCTGCTGCCAATCAACAATCAAATCATAATCCTGCTCAAAGCTTTCTTGAGGAGACAAGTCCAGAGTCGGCTGATTTTCAGCCACCTCAAAGAGCGACATCTGATTTTCAGTTTGAAATTCCTCAATTTCAATCAAGGGAAAATGCCAAAAACCTGATAACAAGCCAGCAGCCTCATTCTTTTCAAGTAAGAATTGTCCCTGTTCGTTTTCGATAATCAAGCCTTGCAGATAGACCGGAACTGGCTTCTTTTTAGGGGCTTTGATTGGATACTTATCCATAGTTCCGTGCAAATAAGCTGCGCTGAACTCCTTTACAGGACTGTCTTCTGGACGAGGATTAACAGGAGCTTCGATATCTGACCCCAAATCCATCAGCGCTTGATTAAAATCTCCGGGACTGTCTGGATCAATCAGAATCTCCATCATAGCCTGAAAGACCTTCCGATTGCTAGGTTGGCCAATATCTAAATCAACTTCAAACAATCGACTCAGCACCCGCATGACATTGCCGTCTACCGCAGGCTCGGCTAGGCCAAAGGCAATACTAGCAATAGCACCAGCCGTATAAGGACCAATCCCTTTGAGGCTAGCAATTTCTTCATAGCTATCAGGAAATTTTCCAGCGAAATCCGTCATTATCTGCTGGGCTGCTTTTTGCATATTTCGCACCCGCGAATAATATCCCAACCCTTCCCAAGCCTTGAGCAGTCTATCTTCTGGTGCCTGCGCTAAGTCAGCTACTGTCGGAAACCAGTCAAGAAAACGTTCATAGTAAGGAATCACCGTATCCACCCGAGTCTGTTGCAACATAATCTCAGAAACCCATATATGATAAGGATTATTTGTTCTGCGCCAAGGCAGATCACGTTTATTTTCATCATACCAAGTCAATAATTTCTCGCGAAAAGAGGCAATTTTATCTGCCTCCCACATCTCAATTCCGTATTCTTTCAAATCTAACATAAATCTAGTATAGCATAAGGCAAGAAAAATAGGAGAGCTTACGCCCTCCAATTGTTTCCTATCGTTTAATAATGGCCGACAGCCTGACTAGCTGTAATCAAAGTCAGCTTATATACGTCATCCGCATTACATCCTCGGGAAAGGTCATTAACTGGGTGGTTAAGTCCCTGCAGGATAGGTCCTACTGCTGAAAAGCCACCCAAACGCTCTGCCATCTTGTAGCTGATATTACCAGCTTCAATACTTGGGAAGACAAAGACAGTCGCTTGACCAGCCACTGGGCTGCCAGGCGCTTTCAGCTCTGCTGTTGCAGGAACAAAAGCTGCATCAAACTGCAATTCACCATCGATAACCAAGTCTGGACGCATTTCCCGAGCTAGCTTAGTTGCCTCTACTACCTTATCAACCTTCTCTCCGAAACCAGAACCCTTGGTCGAATAGCTGAGCATAGCAACTTTTGGATCGATACCGAAAATCTGCGCTGTTAGGGCTGAGTTAACAGCAATCTCTGCCAAGATATTGGCGTCTGGGTCGATATTGATGGCACAGTCACTGAAAATATAACGCTCATCATCACGCACCATGAGGAAGGCTCCTGAAGTGCGAGAAACCCAAGGCAGGGTCTTGATGATTTGAAGAGCCGGTCGAACAGTGGCTGCAGTGGAGTGAATCGCACCAGATACCATTCCTTGAACTTTACCAAGATAAACCAACATAACACCAAAGTAATTGACGTCTTCCTTGAGCAACTGACGTGCTTCGTCTGCTGTGATTTTTCCTTTACGACGCTCAACAAAAGCTTCTACCAGTTCCTCAAAGCAGGAACAGTTTGAAGGATCGATAACCTGATACCCTTCTTTTATTCCTTCAATTTCCAGATAAATGCGGATTTTATCAGGATTACCCAATAGAACTGGTGTAATACTGGTTTCTTTCACCAAACGTTTAGTTGCTTGCAAAATCCGTGGCTCCTCCCCCTCCGGCAAGACAATTTTTACTTCCTTATCTTTCAAGGCTTCACGAATTGAATCAAAAATTTTCATGTTTCTTAAAACTCCTTTGTCTCTTATTCTTTTA
>CAUVQK010000127.1:0-4683 GCA_963553705.1 uncultured Streptococcus sp. | reverse complement strand
TTCCTGATCTTGGAAAATGGCAGAGCAGTGACCGTGAGCGGTAAGGTGGATCGGATTGATCGTTTGACTAAGACCGAGAGTCTGGGAGTGGTTGACTATAAGTCTGGCGATATTAAGTTCGGTTTTGAAAAGTTCTTTAATGGACTCAATTCTCAGCTGCCGACCTATCTGGCAGTGATTAAGGACTTAGCAGACTATCAAGAGGACAAGGGCACTTTTGGCGCCATGTATTTGCAGATGACTGAGCCAATTGTGGCGCTTAAAGATACCAAGACCTTGGCTGATGCAGTCAATCAGTCTATGAAGCCATTGCAGTACAAGGGACTTTTTGTGGCTGATGCTGTCAAGGAGCTTGGTCCGCTCTATGAGAAAAATAAGACCAACTTGCTGAGCCAGGAAGACTTGGACTTGCTGCTGGCCTATAATGCTTATCTCTACAAAAAAGCTGCAGAAGGCATTCTATCAGGCCATTTTGCAGTCAATCCTTATACAGAGAATGGGCGCAGCATTGCACCTTATGTGGAGCAGTTTAAGGCCATTACAGGCTTTGAAGCCAATCTCCATTTGGGACAGGCTCGGCAGCTAGAAAAGTTGGATACAAGCAAGTTTGATAGGCGGCCAACTGGTGAGAAGTTGCGCCAGGCCTGGCTAGAAAAGATGAGGGAGGAGCTGGAAAAATGAAGAGAATTCCTTTTTTAACTGCAGAAGAAATTGCTCTTAAGCAAGCCCAAGAAGCTGCTTCGGACAAGCCACAGAAAAAGACGGCAGAGCAGATTGAGGCCATCTACTCCTCTGGCCAGAATATTCTGGTCTCCGCTTCGGCCGGATCAGGTAAGACCTTTGTCATGGTCCAGCGGATTATAGACCAGATTCTTAGAGGTGTTGCTGTCAGCCAGCTCTTTATCTCAACCTTTACCGTCAAGGCGGCAGGCGAGCTAAAAGAGCGGCTGGAGAAGGAACTGGGTCAGGCCTTGAAAGAGGCTGAGAGTCCTGAACTCAAGCAACATATAGCCCAGCAATTAGCTGATCTGCCCAATGCTGACATCGGCACTATGGACGCCTTTAACCAGAAAGTACTTAGTCGCTATGGTTACCTGCTTGGTTTGGCACCGAATTTTCGGATTCTCCAGTCTGCCAGTGAGCAGCTGATTCTGCAAAATGAAGTTTTCAGTCAAGTGTTTGACCGTTACTATGACAGCGAGCGTCAGGCTTTGTTTAGCCGTTTGGTAAAGAACTTTACTGGTAAGCGCAAGGATTTATCAGGCTTCCGGGAGCAAGTTTATCGGATTTACAGCTTTCTGCAGTCAACCAGCAGTCCTCAGCGCTGGCTGGAAGAAACCTTCCTCTATGGCTATGAGCACAGCGACTTTGCAGCAGAGAGAGTGTGTGTATTCGGTCAAATCAAATCAGCCCTTTGGGAGCTGGAAGCTTTCTTTTCTGCCCATCTGGAGCATGAAGGAAGAGAATTTGCAGGTGCTAAATATCAGGAAAATGTCCAAGATGCTTTGACCGTCTTGGCAGGCCTGAATGAACTGTCCTCAATAGACGAAACCGCTCAGATTCTCAAGCAGATCGTGGCACTTTCTCAACTGTCCAATAGCCAGGCCTTTACAGCTCGGGTTGGTAAGAATGCAGACGAGCTCAAAAAAGAAATGGTCAAGGATTACAATGAAGCCAGGAAGCCTATGATTGAGCGGCTGCGAAGCTTTGACCAGCAGCTTTATCAACTGGACTTTATTGAGCAACACCAGGCTGAGTGCCTGCCTCTAGTTGAGCTTCTGCGGGATTTTGTGGCGGACTTTGCACAGGCTTACCTGGAGCGAAAGAAAGCAGAAAATGCCTTTGAATTTGGTGACATCAGCCATTTTGCTATTGAGATTTTAGAGAGATTCCCAGAGGTGCGTCGCTTTTATCAGGAACGCTACCACGAGGTCATGGTGGATGAGTATCAGGATACCAACCACACGCAGGAGCGCATGCTGGACTTGCTTGCCAGAGGGCAAAATCGCTTTATGGTGGGTGATATCAAGCAGTCTATCTACCGTTTCCGCCAAGCGGATCCGCAGATTTTTAGTGATAAGTTTAAAGCCTATCAAGAGGATAGCAGTCAGGGCAAGCTAATTGTCCTCAAGGAAAATTTCCGCAGTCATCTTGAGGTGCTAGAAGCAACCAATGATGTTTTCAAACGCCTGATGGATGAAGAAGTTGGTGAAATTGACTACAATGAAACCCACTATTTGGTGGCGGGAAATCCAGCCAAACGTGAGCCTAATCCAGCTAACCGTGCATCTTTCTTAATCTATGAAGGCTCTAAGGAGAGTCCGGAAGAGGATGGGGATGAAGGCTTGCCACAGGCAGTATCAGCTGGGGAAGTGGACCTAGTCATCAAGGAAATCATCCGCCTGCACAATGAAGAAGGAGTGGCATTTAAAGATATTACGCTGCTGACGGCATCCAGAACCCGCAATGATTTGATTTTAGCTGCCTTTGAGCAGCACCAAATTCCGCTGGTACCAGATGATGGCGCAGCAAACTATCTGCAGTCGGTTGAGGTATTGGTCATGCTGGATACCCTTCGGACCATCAATAATCCGCTGAATGACTATGCCTTGACTGCCCTTCTCAAGTCTCCCATGTTTGACTTTGGTGAGGACGAGCTAGCTCGGCTGTCCTTGCAGGCCAGTCAAGAACGTTCTCAAGAAAATCTTTATGAAAAATTGCTCAATGCCCTTGAAGGAAGAGGTTTGAACCCTTCTTTAGTCACCCAGAAACTGCAGAAAAAGCTACAGCATTTCCATGAGACCCTACAAAGCTGGCGGACCTATTCCAAGACGCACTCCCTGTATGATTTGATTTGGAAGATCTACCAGGACCGTTTTTACTATGACATGGTGGGAACTCTGTCCAATGGTGCCCAGAGACAGGCCAATCTCTATGCCCTCTCTTTGCGGGCCAATGAGTATGAAAAGTCTAGCTTTAAAGGCCTGTCTCGATTTATCGGGATGATAGACCGTATCTTGGAAAATCAGCACGATCTAGCCAGTGTGCCAGTGGCGGCGCCTAAGGACGCCGTTCGTCTCATGACCATTCACAAGAGTAAGGGGCTGGAGTTCAAGTATGTCTTCCTGCTCAATATGGACAAGGCCTTCAACCGTCAGGATAGCAGCTCTGCTATTATCATTAGCCGGACCAAGGGAGTTGGTATCAAGTATGTAGCGGATGTATCGGTGTCTGTGGAAGACCCCTATGCGCCGAATCAGCTGCGCATTTCTATGGATACGCTGCCTTATCAGCAGAATCTAGCGGAGCTGCAGTTGGCTAGTTTGTCTGAGCAGATGCGTTTGCTTTATGTGGCCATGACGCGGGCTGAAACCAAGCTCTATCTGGTCGGCAAGGGCAGTCAAGAGGCCTTGGATAAACGTCAGTGGGGCAAGAGCCAACAAGGGCGTTTGTCTGCCAGTCTGCGCAGCCAACTCAACAATTTCCAAGACTGGCTCTATACCATTCAGGCTGTTTTTTCTGATGAGAATCTCGCCTATGAGACCCGTTTTGTCACTGATGAGGAGTTAACTGCTGAAGAGATAGGGCGAATTAATGAGCCTGTGCTCTTTCCAGCGGATGATTTGACAGATAATCGTCAGTCGGACGACATCCGTCGGGCTCTGGATATTTTAGAAAGCGTGGACCGGCTGAATAGCCAGTACCGATCTGCCATTGAGCTGCCTAGTGTACGAACTCCAAGCCAGATTAAGAAGTTTTATGAGCCCATCATGGATACGGATGGTCTGGATATCATGGATGAGCGAGCAGCTTTTCGGCCTCAGCCTAGCTTTGAGTTGCCTGATTTTGGCAGAAAAGCCACGGTGACTGGGGCGCAAGTCGGCAGTGCCGTTCATGAACTCATGCAGCGAATTCCTTTGGATAGCAGTCCCAGCATGGCTGTACTTCGTTCTGCCTTGGCTCAGGTTCAGGCCGATGACGCGGTCAAAAAGCAGATTCAGCTGCCTAAGATTGCATCTTTCTTCGAGACGGATTTGGGGCGACTCTTGATTGAGAACAGTGATAGAGTTCGTCGAGAAGCACCATTTGCCATGCTCAAGCAAGATGAGGACAGCGGTCAGGAGTTTGTTTTGCGGGGGATTTTGGATGGCTATCTGCTCTTTGAGGACCGGATTATCCTCTTTGACTACAAGACGGATAAATACAAAGAGCCATCTGAGCTGATTGCTCGCTATCGAAGCCAGCTAGACTTATATGCTCAAGCTCTCAGCCGCTCTTATGGCATTTCGCAGATTGAAAAATATTTGATTCTGCTAGGCGGTGAGCAGCTGCAGGTGGTTAAGGTTGACTGATTCGTTTGTCGTGTTCGGAAAGGAAGGAAGCCTGTGGAACAGTTAGAACGCATTCAAAAAATGGAAAAGCACCTGAATAAATATTCTCAGGTATTGGCAAGAGCCCAGGAAGCTTTAGCTGAGCTGGAGCGCTGCCAGTCAGATTATATCCAGCTGAGGGACTACTATACTGGTCAGGAATTTTTTGATGATTTAGAATTCTCGAATGGACCGGATTTCCCTGAAAATATAGCTTGCGGCGTCTTAAGCGAAGATGCTGTCTATGACCTGATGGGGGAGCATTTTGAAACAGCGATTAATCTGTTGGACTTGTCTAGTGCTATGCTGAAAG
>CAUVQK010000126.1:0-4691 GCA_963553705.1 uncultured Streptococcus sp. | reverse complement strand
CTAAATCGTAGAACAAAGAGCGAGGTCAGAATCATAGCCAGCCCCAAAACACTGAAGATAAAAGCTGGAGCGTTGGAGAATCTCCCAATGAAGCTGAGGACAAAAGTAGTGGCTGTTGCTCCGATACTGCAACCTAAAATCACGATAGAAGTGGCTTGATTGAGCAGGTGGGCAGAAATGCGCTCGGACAGGGTGTAAAAAATGGTCGTCAGACCGACACTATAGACAAAGCCGGCGCTAATAGTAGCCATGCTGAGTGACAAGAGATTAGGTGAGAAGCCAATGATAATCTGAGTCAGGCCAAAAACCAGACCAGAAAGCATCAGCAGTTTATCTCTAAAAAGACGGGTCAAACTAGCAAAGCTGATACCCGCTGCAATCCCAATCAACTGCATCAAGGAAAGAATCACACCTGCAGTCTGGGCCGTCCCCATGCCGGACTTCTCTACAATCCCCGGCACGCGTAGATTGATGGCAATATAAGTCAGCACAATGACCCCCGCCACAAAGGCAAAAGCTAGACTCAGCTGCCAATCATGACTGCTTAGCTTAGGAGTCAATTCAGACTGCTCGTGCTGCTTTTCAGAGACCTTGTTATAAGGGACAAAAAGCAGATAAAGCGCTAAAACCACCAACCCGAAGGTATAGACGAGAAAGGCAGCCTGCCAGCCGAGAGGAAGAAGTCGACTGACTCCAAAAGTCAAGAGGGCTGTCCCGACTACTTCTGCCGACCCTCTCAGTCCTAAAAGCCGAACGCGTTCCTGTCCCTTATAGCGCTCGCTAACAATCGAAATAGCCTTGGCATTGAGCAGACCGATTCCCATCCCAAAGACAAGCCGAGATACAAACATAAGCCAGTAAGACTGATTAAGAAGAGGAAGAAGCCCGCAGAGCGAAAAGATTAGAAGCCCGCTCACAATCATCTGACGCTCTGTCAGGTATTTTTCAATGACCCTATTAAACAGTAACATGAGCATAATCCCAGCCGAAGGCAAGGAAACCAGAAGTTCTACCCAACTTTCTGGAATCCCCTTATAAAAAGCAAACATGGCCGACTGGGCACTGGAAATCGAAAAAGCCGTAGTCAGTATCAAAGAAAGCGAGAGGATACTCACCTTTTCCATCAATTTTTTCATTCTATTTTCCTTTAAAATTCACACTACCTCTATCATACAGTTTTTTGGGTCAAGACGCAATTTCTTTGCCAGGAATATTATGGGGCACTGTGGCTCCATCAAAAAGCAGGCACCCCCAGCCAGTCAAAACCGCTCCCACCTTTATTTCTTGGAGGTTTTATGTTATGATGAAGGATAGAAAAAGGAGAGAATCATGTCTGTGAGTGAAAAAACATCTGTTATAGAACGATTAACCAAACCAGCCCATTTAATTGATATGAAGGACATTATCCGCGAAGGTAATCCAACCCTGCGCGCTATCGCTGAGGAAGTCAGCTTCCCTCTATCAGATCAGGAAATCATTCTGGGCGAGAAGATGATGCAATTTCTCAAGCATTCCCAGGACCCAGTCATGGCAGAAAAAATGGGGCTGCGCGGCGGTGTTGGTCTAGCTGCTCCCCAGCTGGATATTTCCAAACGGCTCATCGCTGTTTTAGTTCCCAACCCTGAGGACGAAGAGGGCAATCCGCCTAAGGAAGCTTATAGTCTGCAAACGCTGATGTACAATCCTAAGATTGTAGCCCATTCCGTTCAGGATGCAGCCTTAGCTGATGGTGAAGGCTGCCTGTCAGTCGATCGAGAAGTACCGGGCTACGTAGTTCGGCATGCGCGAGTCACCGTGGATTACTTTGATAAGGACGGTCAAAAGCATCGTATCAAGCTCAAGGGCTATAACGCCATTGTTGTTCAACATGAAATCGACCATATCAACGGCATCATGTTCTACGACCGCATCAATGAAAAAGACCCATTTGCAGTCAAAGACGGCATGTTGGTGATTGAGTAAACAACTTGTATATCATTATCAAAAATACCTAGATAGAAACTATCTAGGTATTTTTTCTATTCTAACTATCCCGTCTCCAGAAAATAGCCAAGAGGATAACTGCTCCTAGCACTGATGGAACAATAGCTGTATCAGCAAGCATTGGTCCCCAATGACCAAAAAGAAATTGACCAATCAAGGAACCAAACCAACCCAAGAGGATCTTTCCGATACAGCCCATGCGCTCCCCACGGCTGGTAATAGCCCCGGCGATAAGGCCGATGATAAAACCGACAAACATACTACCAATCATTTCTTACTTTTCTTTTCTAGAACGTTGAACCATCCAAAGAATCACTAGGGAAACCGCTGATCCAGCAAAGGGAGCAAAGAGATGAAAGAAGGCGAAAAAGATTACAAAACCAATCATCCCACCAATAAAACTAACAATGAATTTTAGTCTCCATTGTCTAGGTTCACCATCAGGAGTCAGCATAGCTGCAATAACCGTGCTTATCAAACTAGCTAATAAGGGGAAAACTACTGTAAAAATAATTCCTGTCATTTTAAATCACCCAGTCTCCATTTCTAAAGATTGCTACGCGGCTGCCGTCTTCACGGATACCGTCAATATCCATCTGATTTGACCCAATCATAAAGTCCACATGCACATCCGAGCGGTTGAGACCCGCTGCTTCCAACTCTTCTTCAGATAAGTTCTCTCCGCCGACTACACTAGTCGCATAGGCTGCACCGATAGCCAAGTGGTTAGAAGCATTTTCATCAAAAAGAGTGTTAAAGAAAGTAATGCCTGACTGGGAAATCGGGCTTGGATCGGGTACAAGAGCTACTTCACCCAAGGCACGCGCACCAGCGTTTTCAAAGACAAGATCCTTCATAACCTGGTCGCCCTTTTCAGCAGTAATGTCCACAATCTGTCCATCCTTGAAGGTCACCTTAATGCCTTCGATGATATTACCATTGTAGCTGAGAGGCTTGGTGCTGGTCACATAGCCATCAGCTCGGCGGAAGTCTGGCGCTGAGAAGACCTCTTCTGTCGGCATATTGGCAATGAAATATTCACCCTGAGCATTAAGACTGCCAGCTGACTCCCAGTGGTGGTTCTTTGGCAAGCCCAATGTCAAGTCTGTTCCCGGAGCTGTGTAGTGCAGAGCAGTAAATTGCTCCTCATTTAGAACCTTAGCTTTTGAGCTGAGTTTTTCTTCATGGGCCTGCCAAGCGGCTACTGGATCATCCTCATAGACACGGCAGGTTTTAAAAATCTGATCCCAAAGCAAGTCTACCGCTTCCTCATCGCTGGCAGCATTTGGAAAGACCTTCTTAGCCCACTCTGTACCGGCTGCTGCTGCGACTGTCCAGCTGACTTTATTGGATTGGGTTGCAATCCGCATAGGCTTCATGGCTATACCCATAGCCTTAGCAGAAGACGATAATTTCTCAGCATCCACGCCATTCAAAGCTCCCGGATCAGATGAACGAACGCCCAAGCGGCTGGCTTTCTTTTCAAGAAGGTAGTTCATCTCCGCCACCTTATAGTCAGGGACATTGTCCAAGCGCTCCATTGGCGCATGGAGGAATTTCTCCCGTGTAGTCAAATCATCCGCCCACTGGACGATGACCTCGTGAGCTCCCAGAGCATAGGCCTCCTTGACAATCAAGTGAGCCAGCTCACGCTGCTCCACATCAATATTGAGCGCCACTGTGTGACCCGGCTGCACATTGATGCCATTGGCAACCAATAATTTAGCGTATTTTTCTAAGTTTTCTTTAAAATTTGGCAGAACCATTCTGCTTCTCCTTTTCTTTTGTTATTTCTCTTTAAACAAGGACAGCAGGCTAACCGCTGCCACAGTGCCGCAAATCAAAGCGGTCATTTTCAAAATCGTATCTGGATCAAGATCCAGCTGGTAATCAAACACCTTTTGCGCAGGCTTATCCTGTGCGGAAATGGTAAGTTTCATGAGCAAGTCCTTTCTAAAACTTAATTCTAAGGTATAAATTTCTAATCGTGCTGGTGTCTTCAGAATCCTCAATTATCTTTTAATAGATTAAAACAAATCACTATGACTGCCTGTCCTAAGCAAGTTTAAAATCAATTCTTCCTTATCCACTTTATAAACCAAGAGCCAATCCGGCTGGATATGGCATTCACGCACTCCTTTAAAATGCTTGGATGCAGTCAGTTGATGATCTCGATATTTGGCAGGAAGTTCTTTTTCCTGAATCAGAAAATCCAAGACTTCTTCTAACAAATTTGCCTTAAGTCCACGCTTCATAGCCAACTTAAAATCTTTTTTAAACTGTTTATGATAACGAATCTTAAGCACGCAAATCCTCCATCAAGTCTGAAACACTCACAAAAGACTGACTCATATTCCGATTTTGATCCAAATCCGCCAATACTTCCATCAGCTTCCGACTTTCATCCAGTCTAACATCAAAGGGTAGCCCTTGGTACTGAATAGCCTGACGAAGAAAAATATTGATAGCCGTTGTCATATCCATTCCCAAGCTGTTGAAAACCTGTTGAGCCTGCTCCTTGACCTCACTGTCCAAGCGGATGCTCATACTAGTCTTTGACATACTCTCACCTTCTTTCTATAGACTATTTTAACAAAAAAGAAAGCCGATGTAAATCTATTAGATATACATTGGCTTCTCAAATTCTCTATTTACGATAAATCTTAAAACTTACTTTTTACTTCCTATAAATTCGTTAACCATAGGTA
>CAUVQK010000125.1:0-4729 GCA_963553705.1 uncultured Streptococcus sp. | reverse complement strand
TTATCTGGCTTTATAACTATTTTACTGATATCAAGATTGCACCGACGACGGTGACGCTGGATCAGGTACTGGCTCAAGTCGCTGGTCAGCCGGAGCGCTCGGAGAGAGAGGGCAAGATTGTCCGCTATTTCTATCCGCAGGATGATCAGTTTATCACTTGCTATCTGCGGCAGGAAGACCATGACTTTGTGGAGCATGTAGAGTATGTCTCGCGGGGGAGATTGATTCGCAAGGATTATTTCTCCTATGTCCGCTATGCCAGTGAGTACTTCGCACCCCATAATGACGCTGCAACTCTCTACCAGCGCCGTTTCTACAATGAAGACGGCAGTGTGGCTTATGACATGCTGATAGAGGATGGTCAGGAAGTGCTCTATCGCTTTCCAGACCGGATTTTCTATTCCAAGGCTGAGCTGGTTCGTTATTTTCTTCAGTGTTTGCAGCTACAGGCAGATGATGAAGTTATCTTGGATAGGGAGACAGGGATTGGTCAGGTTGTCTTTGAGGAGAGCCAGAAGGCTAAGCTAGGAGTAGTGGTCCATGCCGAGCATTTTAGTGAAAATGCCAGCAGTGACGACTACATTCTCTGGAACAATTTCTATGACTACCAGTTTACTAATGCTGATAAGGTGGACTTCTTCATCGTGGCAACAGAGGCTCAGAAAACGATTCTAGAGCAGCAGTTCCAGCATTACTCGGACAAGCAGCCCAAGATTGTCACCATACCGGTGGGGAGTCTGGACCAGTTGACTTATCCCAAAGAGCCTCGCAAGCCTTTTTCCATGATTACTGCTTCGCGTCTTGCTACGGAAAAGCATATTGATTGGCTAGTGGCAGCGACCGTCCAAGCCCATGCCCAGCTGCCTGAGCTGACTCTGGATATTTACGGTAAGGGGGGCGAAGAGGAGAAGCTGCGCCGTAGGATTGAGGAGGCAGGAGCGCAGGACTACATTGGACTCAAAGGGCATGCAGATTTGAGCCAGATTTATGCAGGCTATGAGCTTTATCTGACGGCTTCAACCAGTGAAGGCTTTGGTCTGACGCTCATGGAAGCAGTCGGCTCAGGTCTGCCCCTCATTGGCTTTGATGTCCGCTATGGCAATCAGACTTTTATCGATGATGGTAAAAATGGCTATCTGCTGCCAGTCAGCTCCAATCAGGTCGAGGACCAGATTATTGCTGCTTTTGTGGAGAAAATAGTAGCTCTATTTAGCCAAGGACGCCAGCAGGAGATGAGCCAACACTCTTATCAAGTGGCCGAGAATTATTTGACCAACCGGGTTGAAGCGGCTTGGTCCCAGCTTTTAAAGGAGGTCAGAGATGATTCAGCTCTTTGATTATTACAATCAGGAAACCCAGGATCTGCATGATTCCCTCCTTGCAGCTGGCTATGACTGTCCGACCATTGTCATTGAGGCCAATGGCTTTCTGCCAGACGACATGATTTCCCCCTATACTTACTTTCTGGGGGATGAAGAGGGAGTAGACCACCCGCTCTTTTTCAATCAAGTGCCAGTGCCGCCTTTCTGGGAAATCACAGGCGACCATCAGTCGGCGCGTGTCAGTGACATGGGAGAAGAGAGAGCACGGATCCACTATGCCAGTCAGGCCAAGGGCCGCCTAGTCAAGCAGGTGGACTGGCTGGATAAAAAAGGCCAGCTACGACTGAGTGAGCGCTATAATAAGCAAGGCCGTTGCTTTGCCAAAACAGCTTATAAATCTGGCCAGGAAGCCTTCAACACGACCTACTACAGCACAGACGGTCAGGAGCGTATCGTGGAAAATCATGCCACTGGTGACATCATCCTGACACTGGAGCAAGAGCCTTTGCGAATTTTTAAAAGCCGAGTGGATTTTATCCGTTTCTTTTTGGAGCGGATAGACTTTGACTTGGATCACATTCTCTTTAATTCGCTGGCTTATTCTTTCCTGGTTTCCCACAGCTTGACAGGCCTAAAAGGGCAGGATATTCTCTTTTGGCAAGAGCCTCTGTATGACGAGCTGCCCGGCAATATGCAGTTGATTCTGGAAAATAGTCAGCTGCGGGCGCAGACCATTGTTATTTCAGACTTGGCGACCTATGAAAAGGCCAAGAGTTTGGCTGCAGCTGACCAGCAGCAGAAGTTCCTGCATCTGGGCTATCATTATGATTTCAAGCGGGACAACTTCCTACGAAAAGATGCCTTAATCCTGACCCACTCGGATCAGATTGAAGGCTTAGAGACCTTGGTTCAGACCTTGCCGCAGGTGGTCTTTCGCATTGCAGCTCTCACGGAAATGTCGCCCAAGCTCTTGTCTATGCTGTCCTACAAGAATGTCGTTCTTTATCAAAATGCCAGTCTCAAGCAAATTGAGCAGCTCTACTTGGAATCAGACATCTATCTGGATATTAATCACGGCGGACAGGTTCTACAGGCAGTGCGCAAGGCTTTTGAGAACAATCTCTTGATCCTAGGCTTTGAGCAGACCCTGCATGATAGACACTACATTGCCCAGCAGCATATTTTCGACAGCAGCCAGCCTGCTCAGCTGGCAGCGACTCTGGAAGAAGCCTTATCTGGTGTTGAGCAGATGCGGTCGGCCTTGCAAGCACAAGGCCGGCATGCCAACTATGTACCTGTCAGTCTTTATCAGGAGACTCTCCAAAGCTTGCTAGGAGGTCAGCATGGCTAAAAAAGATTTATTTCATAAGGATATTGAGGGGCGGTTAGATGAGCTCAAGCATGGCAAGCCCAAGAAAGAAAAGGCCAGCTTGGGTGAAAATCTCAACAAGGCTTTTGTCATCGCCTTGGGCTTGATGATCTTGATTGGCTTGATTTTTACATTGATTGGAGTCTTGAGGAAATAAAATGCAAACAATATTGATTACACTTACCATTGTAGCAGCCCTTGTCTTGATTTTGCTGGTTAGTCTTCTTCCCAGAGAGAGCCAGCAATTTTACAGAGACACCAATACATCGATTGGCAAGTCAGGTTACTGGGAAACCCACCTCGCAAAGAAAATCCTAGTTATTTTGGCAAGCCTTGCCCTGATTGTGCTCATGATTGTCTTTATGATTCAATCCATCTAGCATCTTTCTAGGAAGCTACTCAGACGATGGCTAAATAAGAAAGACCCTCTATTGCAGACAATAGAGGGAATTATTATAAGCAAATTTTGGATGTAAAGGTTTTAATTTCTGAAAGCACCTTGCTATTTTTCTGAAAAGGAGTAAACTGGATATACAAGTGATGGAGGTTTGGTATGAAATTATATGTTCAGTTGATGATTATTTTTATGATTTCCCTCGTTGGAGAAGGGATTTCAAGTGTTTTCCACCTGCCTGTTCCGGGCAGTATCATTGGTTTAGTCTTGCTGTTTTTGGCTCTGCAATTCAAGCTCCTGCGCCTGCGTCATATCAGTATGGTTGGCAATTTTCTTTTGGCAAATATGACCATCCTTTTTCTGCCTCCAGCAGTTGGTATCATGGATAAATTTCAGGTCATTGCGCCTTATCTGCTGCCAATTATTTTGATTGTTTTAGGAGCGATTGTGCTCAATGTCTGCGTGATTGCAGTTGTGGTGCAGCTGATTAAGACTCGTTTTGAAGGAGATTATGAGGAAGGAGACGCCAGTAATGTCTGATTTATGGAGCAACCCTCTCTTTGGCCTTGCCTTGTCTATCTTGGCCTATCTGTTCGGCCTATTGATTTTTCGTAGATTTCCTCATCCCTTGACAACTCCTTTGCTGATTGCAGCAGTTTTGGTCATTGCTTTTTTAAAATTAACCGGTATTTCCTACAAGGATTACTATGTCGGCGGCTCCTATTTAAACAACCTAATTGTGCCATCTACGCTTGCTTTGGGGATTCCGCTTTACAAGACTTTTCATTTGATGAAGCACCATGCGCGCAGTATTTTGATTGGGACCTTTGCGGCGGTTGTAGTCAATACTAGCTTTACTGCTCTGTTGGCTAAGTTTTTCGACATGGATTTCTTTCTGGCTGTTTCTCTTTTTCCGAAATCTGTCACAACGGCCATGGCTGTCGGTATAACAGACAAGCTGCAAGGTCTTGCTACAGTGACATTAGTTGTGGTGGTTGCGACGGGCATTCTGACCAGTGTCTTAGGGCCAACGCTTCTTAAGCTCTTAAAAATCACAGACCCAGTAGCTATCGGTCTAGCTTTAGGGGGAACCGGCCATGCGGTAGGAACGGGAACTGCCTTTAAATACGGCCAGGTCGCAGGAGCTATGGCAGGACTTGCGATTGGCGTGACCGGACTCATGTACGTTCTGGTCAGCCCCATCGTGGCAGCCATTATTCTGAAGTAAAAATAAACAAGGTTGAAACAAAATGTTTCAACCTTGTTTTGCTTATTGAAGATTTAGTTTGTTTTTTACAATGGTATGGATTGTAAAATAGAAACCAAAAATTTTGACCAGTTCAAAGACGATTCGGATAAGAAGAAAGACATCTAGCATCCTTTCAAAATCCGTATCGGAGTAACTATATTGGTATGGAGAAAATAGGCCATATGGATTGAAGAAACTAGGTAAAAAGATTGACATGACCGCCAGAACACTCCAAATCAAAAATCCGAAAAGCACAGCCATCATAATCCGATTCTTCTTAAATAGCTGTCCGACTGAGATTGCTAGATAAAAGAAGAGGATACCAGAAAGGATTTGGAGGAGATTAAGGAAGCCGTATTTGACAATCCAAAGCCATAGATTTGGGATTTCGCCAA
>CAUVQK010000124.1:0-4741 GCA_963553705.1 uncultured Streptococcus sp. | reverse complement strand
GGCATTGAGCTTTATCGGGACAAGCCTCAGGCTGATTGGGATATTCGAGAAGATGGCCGCATTATCGGAGTGACGGAAGTGCTAGCGGCTCAAGAAATCTATGAACTAGGTCAGGAAATTCAACCATTTAGTATTGCGGAAGGCACTCGTATGGGCCATGTCCACCTGTCTGTGAAAAATAGCAGAGCAGCCAGTCATTTTTACCAAAAGCTTCTAGACTTGGAGGATAAATTTTCTGTACCTTCTGCTAGCTGGCTGGCCTCAGGAAACTACCATCACCATTTAGCCGTCAATGAATGGGGAGGTTCTCACTTGAATCATCGCCAACCTAAACAACAGGGACTAGCCTATTTTGAGGCACAAGTAGAAGGAAAAGAAGACCTAGTAGCAATTTATGAAAATGCTCTGGATTTGCAGGCGCCAGTCCGATGGATTAGCTCCCAAGAGCTAGAAGTCACAGACCCAGATGGAATTGTGGCAAAAGTTAAGACAAGAGTGGTATAATAAGGCATATCAAGAAGCTAGAAGAAAGAAAAAATATGTACAAGACTTATTATACATCGCCTATTGGCCGGATTCTCATCTTGACAGACGGAAATGCCTTGTTGGGACTTTGGCTGGAGGGTCAGAAATATTTTGGGGCAGGCTATGATCTGGAGCAAGCGCAGCAGGAGGAGACAGAAGTCAGCCGACGCATCTCTGCTTGGTTAGATGCTTATTTTAAGGGAGAAAATCCCGCGACAGATGAAATTCCATTGGCACCTCAAGTGACTGAGTTTAGAAGCAAGGTTTTGACAGTGCTGCAGAAGATTCCCTATGGGCAAACGGCTACCTATTCAGATGTTTTGCGGGAGTTGCAAGCTGAGCATGGAAAAATTGGCTCGGCTAGAGCAGTCGGTGGTGCCATCGGCCATAATCCCATTTCCCTTCTGATTCCCTGCCACCGGATTGTCGGAAGCGACGGCAAGTTGACTGGCTATGCCGGCGGACTTGATAAAAAATCCTTCTTGTTGAAACTAGAGTCGGGGGAGAAAACTGAATAAATCTTTCTACTCAAGACTTTTACCATTTTACTGGTGAGAGTCTTTTGCTTGCATTAATAAACTAAAAAACCCCTTTGTCAGCTGCTGTAAGTGACAAAGGGGATTTTCATTAGTTGATATGCCATTGTGTGGCCAGCCAATCGGCAAAGGCAGCATAGCGCTCTTTGAGAACTTCATGATGCCCGTAAGGGTCAAATATGGAGTAAGTAGTAAGGATTTTTTTCTGAATCAAGCGATGAATTTCTTCAGCATAAAAAGGAGCCTTGGAAAGTCGGTTCGAGTGATTCGCGCCTTCTGTATTTCCATTCTGCAAATAGACTAGACAGTCCTTGTTTTTCAAGTCCTGTGTCCGACAATAGTCGGTGAAACCTGGGTACCAAAAGGAACCGCAGATAGAAAAAACACAGGGAACTTCGCAGACACTATAGAGACTGTAAACAGCCGCTAGTCCACAGAGAGAGTAGCCACCATAGGCAATTCTCTTGTCATCCAGTAGGTAGTGCTGTCTGATTTCGGCTAATATACCGTTGAATAGTTTCTGGTGGTAGCTATCTGCTCTGCCGCCAAAATCGGGATTGCCAGGCTTTAGAGCATTGGCTTTCCAAGGTGTATAATCGTCCAGCCTGTTGTTTGATATCAGTCCGATCAAGATTACCGATGAAGAAAGCCTGCTCAGGTAGTTTATCTGTCCATCATTTAGCAAGATTGCTGGATAAGGTCGTAATCCGTCATAATCTTGGGGCAGGGCAATATTGACAGTGATCCCATCCCAGACAAAGGTCTTATTTATTGACAAAGTCATTGATTTTCTCGAGTGAGTCAATTACAGCAGGACCATAATCCATGAACTCATCATAGGAGATGGTCATGATTTTCTGATTTTTGACCGCTGGGACATCTTCCAGAACTGGATTAGCTTTCATTAGATCAACTGCTTGCTCATCCATGGCCTTGTTGCGGTCGCTGGTTACGTAGATGATGACTTCTGGATCCATAGAGACCAGATTTTCCAAGGTTAGGTCAGAGGTTCCAGTCGCTACATTGGTATAGCCGAGCTGGTTGAGCAGACTCTCCTGCAGGGCAGATTTATAGGCCCCGAAAGTCTCATCGTTGTAGGCACACATGATGAGCGCTTTTTTCTTTTCCCCTTGACTAGCCTTATTGGTTTTCTTGACACTGTCAATTCTTGCCTGCAGCTGGTCAGCATACTGATTGGCCTTGTCTTGGACATTAAAGATGGTTCCTATATTCTTGACATCTTCAACGATATTGCCTAGGTCTTGCTTGGTATTGGACAGGGAAGCCTTCTGTGTATAGACAGGAATTTTGTTTTCATTCCAGGCACTGACTGTCCCCAGAGACTTCTCGGAAAACATCATGTTTCGGCCAAGAAGAGCATCTGGCTCATAGGATAGCACAGTTTCCTGTGATACGGTTTTCTTGTCGCCGACTTGCGGAATGGTGGCAATATCAGCCTTGTATTTATCTGTGACATCATTGTCTGGATTGAGCATACCAGCAATCTTGTCTTTCAATCCTAGTTCAATGAGGATTTCGGTCGTCGAAAGGTTGTTGGTGATGACCTTTTCCGGTGCCTTTTCAAAGACCTGATCAATCTCCTTACCTTCGGCATCGTAAGTTTTGATTGCCACTGGATATTTTGTCTCTGCTGTGCTCTTTTTCGCGCTTTCTGTTTTGGAGGAAGATTGTGAAGTTGAGCTTTCTTTCGTACTTTCCTTAGATGAAGAATTGCAGGCTGCCATTGTCAGTGCAGCAGTTGCGACGAGTAAGATACTGAGTGTTTTTTTCATATTGCCTTCCTTTCTTGGGCTTGGAGCTTGTATAGATAAAGCTGAGAGCAGGCTCTTATAGATACTGAATCATGGCCTGTCGATCCTTGGTCCAGATCACTTTGCTCTGAATACCGTAAACAGCTTGCAGTGAATCATGGGTGATGGCCTCCTTTGGAGCGCCTTGGTATGCAATCTCACCTCCCTTCATGAGGTACAAATAGTCTGAATACCGACAAGCCAGTTGGATATCGTGTAAAACAGCCAAAACATTGATGTTCAGGTCTTTGACGATATGCAGCATATCCAGCTGGTATTTGATATCCAGATGATTGGTCGGCTCGTCTAGGAGCAGTAGGCTTGGCTGCTGGGCCAAAGCGCGTGCCAGCAGGACTCTTTGCTTCTCACCACCAGATAGGGATAGATAGGTTCGCTCTCCCTTATCTAGCATGTCCACCTGTCTCAAGGCATGACGGACAAGGGCATAGTCTTTTTCGCTCTCTTTTTGAAAAAGGGACAGATGGGGCGTCCTGCCCAGCATGACGATTTCTTGGACGGTACAGTCAAACTGAAGATGGTTAAACTGAGTTACAACGGCTATTTTCTGGGCAGCTCTTTTTATGCTGACCTGTTCAAGCGGCCTTCCGTTTAGATAAATGTTCCCGCTGTCAGGTTTGATTTGGCGGTAGATGGTTTTGAGCAGACTAGTTTTGCCACTTCCGTTGGGCCCTAAAATGGTGTGAAACTGATTTCCCTCGACCTTGAGCGAAATTCCTTTTAAGATCTCTTTTTGGCCGACAGCATAGTGGATATTTTGGCAAGTTAGATCCATTTTAGCTACTTACCTCCTTTCTGCTTTTGGCAACAATGTAGATGAAGAAGGGGGCGCCGACTAAAGCGGTGAAAATCCCAATCGGCAGCTCGGCATTTTTGACCAAAATTCGAGCTAAAACATCTGCCCAGACAAGAAAGAGAGAGCCGAGCAGGGTAGCGATAGGAAAGAGCCTTTTGTAATTGGTACCGACTAATCTACGAGCAATATGCGGAGTGATTAGTCCGACAAAGCCAATAATACCGCAGCAGGCAACCAGCACCGCTGTCATAATTGCGACAACTGTGATATAGAGGAACCAGTAAAAACGCAGAGGTACCCCCAGTGTCAAAGCTGCTTCGTCCCCCATCATCATAGTATTGAAAATACGATACTGGGAACAGAAAAACAAAAAGGAGAAACCAACAACAAGAGCCGGCAAGGCAAGGTCTGACCAAGAAGTTCCGGCTAGCGAGCCCATGGTCCAGAACTTGATCGTCATAAGGCTGTCAGCATTGGCACCGACGGAAATGATAAAGTTGGAAAAGGCGATAAAGAGGGCATTTACAACTGTTCCTGATAAAATCAGACTGCTTGTCGTCATTTTTCCCTGCATGGATGCGATAAAAAGGACCACAGCCGATGCCAGAATAGCTCCTATAAAGGCACCTGCGCCAGTAATGGATTTGAGGCCTAAGATAATGCTCAGTGTGGCTCCGAAGGTTGCACCCGCTGAAATTCCCAGGATATAAGGCTCTGCGATGGGATTATTGACAGTAGATTGCATGACGCTGCCACAGACAGACAGGCCAGCACCAGCTAGGATTCCCAAAAGCACTCTTGGAACCCGCATGTTCCAAACAATCGCGATTGTGGACGGAGATAGTTTGCCTGTGCCAAGGGGAAAACCGAGCTTACTGAAAATAATCTGGTAAGTATCTTGTATGTCAATAGTGACCGATCCCAGGGATACAGCTAAAAAGAGGGAGAAAGCCAGAAAAATGATGAGAAGCAAGAGCAGGCAGACATAGCGAGAAAATCCGTGATTTTCTGACTTTTTAAAGAGCATCCAGACCTCCTTAACAGCAAAGATTAGA
>CAUVQK010000123.1:0-4847 GCA_963553705.1 uncultured Streptococcus sp. | reverse complement strand
AAATAAATTTAATATAAGAACTGGAAGCGAACACAACGGGGTGTTTGCTCTACATATAAGTGAGCAACGGTGCTACAAAAAAAATAAAAATTCCTTATTTTTTTTGTAGTCCTTTTTTTTTCAGCGAATCTGGAGTAAAGCGATGAAGCAATTTATGCTGGCTGGTGTTTCCAGCGGTGTCGGAAAGACAACAGTTACCCTAGGGATTTTGAAAGCTCTGGCAGACAGAGGTTATCAGGTCCAGCCTTATAAGGTAGGACCTGATTATATTGATACAGCTTATCATAGTCGGATTACCAAGCGGCCTTCACGGAATGTGGATAGCTTTATGATACCGGACGAACAGAGTCTGGCTTGGTCCTACTACAAATGGCATGGAGACGCAGATGTGGCAGTAGTCGAAGGAGTCATGGGGCTCTTTGATGGTCTGGGTACGGACAAGGACTGTGCGTCTTCTGCTTCTGTTGCTAAGAAGCTGGGAATTCCGGTTGTCTTGATTATTGATGGGAAAGCGACATCCACCTCAGCAGCTGCTATGGTCCATGGATTTGCGACTTTTGATTCGGATTTGGATATTGCTGGGGTCATTATCAATCGGGTGGCTTCACAGACTCACTTTGAACTCATCAAGGGCGCCATTGAGCGTTATACAGATGTGGAAGTGCTGGGCTATCTGCCTAAGAATGCAACAGCAGAGCTGCCATCACGTCACCTGGGTCTAATCCCTGACGTAGAAATGGATGATTTGGACCGTCGATTTGAGGAGTTGGGAGCGGCAGCAGCCAAGCATATAAATCTAGACAGGCTGCTGGAAAAGGCAGAACTTCCCGATAAGCGGATGACAAATCCTTTTCATATCCATAATGATCAGCCCTTGACTTTGGCTTATGCTTTGGATGATGCTTTCCACTTTTACTACGAAGATAATCTAGACTTTTTAAGAGATCTCAATGTCCAGTTAGTGCCTTTCAGCCCTCTGAAAGATAAGGAACTCCCAGCTGCAGATGCTTATTATTTTGGCGGCGGTTTTCCAGAAGTTTACGCTCAGGAGCTGATGGCAAATGCTGACTTTCGGGCTTCGGTTAAGAAAACTCACGAGCAGGGCCGGCCAATCTACGCAGAATGCGGCGGACTCATGTATCTGGGAGAGTTGCTGGAAGTAGATAGTCAGACCTACGAAATGGTCGGCATTTTCAAGGGCAAGAGCCTGATGACCCCCGGCCTGAAAAGCTTTGGCTACTGCCAAGCAGAAACGCAGATAGACAGTCTTTTTGGTCCTAAAGGTACAGCTGTCAGGGGACATGAGTTTCACCATTCGGTCTTTGAGACGGAGGAAGATACGGTCCTCAAGCTCGAGAAGGTCAGAGACGGTCAGGTCGTAGCTGCCTGGACAGGCGGTTATCAAAAGGGCCGAACCTTTGCCAGCTACCTGCATGTTCATTTTTATCAGGACGAGCAGCTGTTGGCCAACTGGCTGAACTATATCAAAGAGGCGAATTGATATGACACTCATTGCAATTTTTTTAGCCGTCTTACTGGACTGGCTGATTGGCGACCCCTATAGCTGGCCTCATCCGGTCAAGTGGATGGGTTTCTATATTTATCTATGTATGCGCTTGCAGGAGAAAAGGCAGTTTTCGCCCTATCTATTTGGCTTTTTCCTCTGGTTGACAACAGTTGGATTGGCGCTGGGAGTTAGCTATGGGCTGCTTTGGTTGGCTGGTCTGGTTCATCCCGTCCTCTACTGGATCGTCTGGATCTATCTGGCCTATGCCAGTCTGGCGACTAAGAGTCTGGCTTTCGAGGCCCAGAAGGTTTACCATACGCTCAAGTTTGGTACTTTGGAAGAAGCTAGAAAGCAAGTTGGCATGATTGTCGGCCGTGAAACTTCCCAGCTGACACCAGAGGAAATCAGCAAGGCGACGATTGAGACGGTGGCTGAAAATACCAGTGACGGGGTTATCGGACCTCTGCTCTGCCTCTTTTTAGGCGGCCCCATTCTAGCTATGACATATAAGGCCATCAACACCTTGGACTCTATGGTGGGCTATAAGACGGAGAAATACCGCAAAATCGGTCTCATATCTGCCAAGATGGATGATCTGGCCAATCTGATTCCTGCGCGTTTGACTTGGCTTTTCTTGATTCTCAGCAGTCAGATTTTACTGCTGGATGTCAAAGGAGCCCTGCGGATTGGCTGGCGGGATCGCTACCAGCATGCTAGTCCCAACAGTGCTTTTTCAGAGGCAGTTGTGGCTGGGGCTTTGGGGATTCAGCTGGGCGGACCGCATGTCTATCACGGAGAGCTGATTGAGAAGCCGACTATTGGAGAGGCTTCCAGATCGGTTGAGGCAGATGATATTCAGACGGCTATCTCTCTCCTTTATACAAGTACCATGACAGGTTTAATCTTGTTCACTCTTTTTTATTTAGTAAAGCAAGCATATTTCTAGGAGTATACTATGACATATATCCAAAATCCTTCCTCTATCGAGGAAAAGAGTTTTCAAATTATTCAGTCTATGATTACTGAAAAAGACCCTGATTATGTCTTCCATTCGGAAATGGAAGAATCCATTATCAAGAGGGCTATCCATACGACGGGAGATTTCGATTATCTCTACACCATGCGCTTTGAGCATGATGTCCTTAAAAAAATAGAAGAAGTAATCAGAGCTAAGGGGACTATCCTGCTGGACTCCAATATCTCTCTCAATGGGATTAACAAGCGCGTACTTGACCAGCTGGGTGTGAGCTATCGCTGTTTAATCAGCGATGAAGAAGTGGTTGCGCTGGCCAAGGAAAAGCAGATTACTAGAGCTATGGCAGCAGTTGAGATAGCAGCTAAGATTGAAGGTCCTAAAGTATTTGCCTTCGGTGGTGCTCCTACGGCTTTATCTTATCTGATTGAGCTGGCAGAGCAGGGATTGGTAGAAGCGGATGCAGTGATTGGGGTTCCAGTCGGCTTTATCAATGTCGAAGAATCCAAAGAGGAACTGCTTCAGTCAGGTCTTCCGGCCCTTGTCAATCTCGGCAGAAAAGGTGGCAGCACGATTGTAGTAGCCATTATCAATGCCATTATCTACCAGCTGAGAGAAGTGGTGACGGATGACTATGTCCGCTACTCTACACCATCCAGTAAAGAAGGAGGAAAGAACTAGATGTCCTATCTAAAAGCAGCGCACAAGATTGAAGAAGCTAGTTTCAGCAAGATTCAGGAAATTATTGACCAAGAGCATCCAGATATTCATTTTTCAGATCCTTTTGAAGAGGCAGTGCTCAAGCGGGTTGTCTTTACCAGTGCAGACTTTGACTACCTCTACAATATCAAATTTTCCAATCAGGTTATTGAGAAAATTCTCTACGTCCTCCGAAACAAGGGCACCATTTTTACGGATACGACTATGGTCTTGGGTGGTTTTAATAAAAAACTGCTGGATGACCTAGGTGTTTCCTATCGCTGTCTGGTCAATGAGCCAGCAATCTTTAAGGAAGCTAAGGAGAAAGGAATCACTCGCTCCATGGCTGCTGTGGAATATTCGGCTAAAGTGGATGGTCCAAAGCTATTTGTCTTTGGGAATGCTCCAACGTCCATCTTCAAGGTTTTGGATATGGTCGAAGAGGGAAGTTTGCAGCCGGATGCAGTTGTCGGAGTTCCAGTCGGCTTTGTCGGAGCGGCAGAATCCAAGCTCAAACTGCATGAAAGTTCTGTGCCTTCTATTGCGGCACTGGGCCAAAAGGGTGGCAGTACCATTGCGGCGGCGGTCATCAATGCCATCCTCTACCAGCTCAAGCTAGGCACTACAGACTATGAGCGTTACAGTGTTTCAGATAAACAGCAGGCTCCGGAGAAAGGAGAGGGCTGATGATGGATGAATACGCTTATGTCAATGGAAAGAAATTAAGAAAAGGTTTTACGACTGGCACTTGTGCGACAGCGGCGACCGTTGCAGCCTTGAGCATGATCTTAAATCAGGAAAGAGAAGAAAAGGTTACTGTTCATACGGCTTCAGGTGTGGAAGTGACCATGGATGTTCACAATCCTTCCTTTGGACCAGAAGAAGCGACAGCGGCCATTGAAAAAGATGGCGGCGATGATGCGGATGCGACGCATGGCCTCTTGATTTATTCGACCGTGACTCTTTTACCAGATCAGACGGAAATCGAGATTGACGGCGGACAGGGCGTCGGACGTGTCACTGAGAAGGGGCTTGCCTGCGATGTCGGCATGGCAGCCATCAATCCGACTCCTAGACGAATGATTGAGCAGCATGTCCGCGAGATTATCGGTCCCAACTGTGGAGCACGTGTCATCATTTCCGTTCCCGGAGGAGAAGAAACAGCCAAGCTGACCTACAATTCTAGACTAGGCATTATCGGCGGTATTTCCATCTTGGGGACGACAGGAATTGTCAATCCCATGTCTGAAGAAAGCTGGAAGGCGGCTATCACAATCGAGCTGACCATGCTCTATAATCAAGGACATCGCTCAGTCGTCTTGGTGCCGGGGAATTATGGTGAAGACTTTGCGACCAAGAGCATCGGTATTCCAGCCGGGCGCATTGTCAATATGAGTAATTTTGTCGGCCATGTCCTCAAAGAAGTCCAACGCATCGGCTTTACCAAGGTTTTGATGATTGGGCACATGGGCAAGTTTGTCAAAGTGGCGGCTGGGATTTTCTCTACCCACAGCAAAGACTCGGATGCTCGTATGGAAACACTGGTGGCTAATCTAGCCCTGATGGGGGCGCCCATGGAGCTGCTCGAAAAGGTTGACAAGTGCTTGACGACCGAGGCAGCTGGGACAGCCATTAAAGAATTTTCTTATGAGGGTGTCTATCAGGTCT
>CAUVQK010000122.1:0-4909 GCA_963553705.1 uncultured Streptococcus sp. | reverse complement strand
GCTTCTGCAGCGCAACCAACTGCTCCAGCAGCTTCAGCAGAAGAAAAGCCAGCAGATAGTCAGAATGCAGCTTCTGCAGCGCAACCAACTGCTCCAGCAGCTTCAGCAGAAGAAAAGCCAGCAGCAGATAGTCAGAATGCAGCTGCTCTGGCTGCTCCAGCCCAGTCTGAAAACTTGCCAGAGGCTACAATTCTCCATACCAACGATGTGCATGGCCGCATCGTAGAGGAAAAAGGCGTTATCGGTGATGCTAAGCTGGCTACTGTTATCAAGGAAGAGCGCGCTAAAAATCCGAAAGTGCTAGTTGTGGATGCGGGTGATGCCTTCCAGGGGCTGCCAATTTCCAATAGCTCAAAAGGTGAAGAACGAGCGAAAATCCTCAATGAAATAGGCTACGATGCTATGGCAGTCGGAAACCATGAGTTTGACTTTGGTCTAGATGAGGCAAAGAAATACAAGGAAATTCTTAAATTCCCACTCCTAAGTTCCAATACCTACGCTAATAATGCTCGAGTTTTCCAAGCATCTACCATTGTAGACAAGGATCCAGCGGTTGAGGGAGATGAGTTTGTGGTAATCGGTGTAACAACACCAGAAACTGCTACAAAAACTCACCCTAAAAACATCCAAGGTGTGACCTTCACTGATCCAATCACAGAGGTTAATCGAGTTATTGACGAAATTGAAGCACGCGCAGCGGCAGAAGGAAAGAACTACAAAAACTACGTTGTTCTAGCTCACTTGGGTGTTGACACGACAACTCCGACCGAGTGGCGCGGTTCAACCTTGGCTGAAGCTCTTTCTAAAAATCCTAAGCTCAAGGGCAAGCGCGTAACCGTTATTGACGGCCACTCCCACACAGTAGAGTCTACGACTTATGGTGATAATGTAACTTACAACCAGACCGGTAGCTACCTACACAATATCGGAAAAGTAACTTTCAAGGCCAATCAACTGCTAGGTAATCCTCAGCAAATCCCTGCTGAAACAGCTAAAAAAGTCACTCCAGACCCAGTTGTTGCAGACATGGTCAGCAAGATTAAAGCCAGATACGACGCAGATAATGCCAAAGTTATCGTGGCTAACAGTCCTGTAGAGCTTAATGGCGATCGTGAAAATGTCCGCGTTCGGGAAACCAATCTGGGTAATGTCGTAGCCGATGCTCTCTACGATTATGGTCAAACTGGCTTTGCCAATAAAACAGACTTGGCTGTTACTAACGGAGGCGGCCTGCGTGAAACTATTGCTAAAGACAAGCCAATCACCAAGGGAGATGTTATCGCCGTATTGCCTTTTGGGAACACTATTTCTCAAATCAAGGTGACTGGTCAAAATATCGCAGATATGTTTGCCAAATCTCTGGGCTCTATCCTTCAGGAAAAAGATGGCAAGCCTGTGCTGGATGAGAACGGACAACCCTTGCTGGAACCAAGCGGTGGTTACCTGCAAATTTCAGGAGCTAAAGTCTACTACGACACCACTCTGCCAGCTAATCAGCGTGTCCTCCACATTGAGATTAAGAACAAAGAAACGGGTGTTTACGAGCCTCTTGATCCAAATAAGACCTACTATCTGACAACCAATGACTTCTTGGCTGCTGGTGGTGACGGCTATACCATGCTGGGTGGCCCTCGTGAGGAAGGGCCATCTATGGATGTTGCCTTTGCTGACTATCTGGCAAAAGCTGATTTGACAGCCTATGCGGTTATCAATCCAAACTCACGCGCTATCTCTATTTCATCCGCTAAGGATACAGACGGTGATGGCTACACAGATATTGAAGAAATCAAGCAAGGAACGGATCCGGCTAATGCAGCTTCCTACCCAGCTGGTGCCAAAGCAGCCGATCCTGGAAAACAGGCAGCTCCACTGGTTAATACTCCAAAACAAACCAAGCAAGTAGCAGTTCATGTTGCCAAGACCTTCACTAAGGATCCTGCAGCTAAAGAACTGCCACAGACAGGCAGCGAATCAACAGTTGCCCTGAGCTTAGTTGGTATGGTTTTAGGATTATTTGGGTTGGCAGGAATCAAGAAAAGTCATAAAGAAGACTAGTTAAAAGACACAATAAAACGGAAGTTGTTCACTTCCGTTTTATTTCTTCGCCTCAGGATTTTGATGTGTGATATTCAAGCCCCAAGGGATTAAATTTTCTTTTTTCTGCTTGATACGTTGGATATTGTCCTTATGGCGGAGGATAATAATCAAAGCCAGCGCAATGATAATCATAGTGAAGAAGAGGTCATAGCTTGGCAGTATAAAGCCGACTAGAGGAAAGAGCAGAGCAGACAAGATAGCGATGACTGCTGAGAGCACACTTGCCAGAGAAATCATACTTCCTAGATAGAGGATGCTGACAAAGATGACAATCAGATAGACAAAGAAGGCAGGTGAGAAGCCCAGAACAACCCCTGCACTGGTTGCCACGGCCTTGCCGCCCTTAAAGCCAGCAAAGATGGGAAAAGTATGACCAATTACAGCCAAGAGGCCAAAGACAAGCGGCGAAACTCCCTCAATATGCAAAAAGAAAGGCAGCAGGGTCGCTGCAGTTCCTTTGAGAAAGTCGATAGCAAAAGTAGCCGTTCCCGCGGTCTTTCCCAAAATGCGGAAAGTATTGGTCGTTCCGGTATTGCCGCTGCCGTATTCTCTCAGGTTCTTTTTAAAGAAAATTTGCCCAATCCAAAGTCCAGTCGGAATAGAGCCCAGTAAGTATGCTAGTATTAATCCAATTATCGTGTTCATCATGATTTTATTATACCATTATTTCGCTTTCTTACAATAGAAAAGGATAGAATTTATAGCAGGAAATGTCTACTCGGATATTGGATTGTTCTTCGTGTAAAATCAGTCCTCATCAGCATTTTTTTCAAAAAAATCTTTGCAATATTTGCCAAAAACTTGTAAGATAGAAAAGATGAATCATTAGGAGGTTCTTGTGGCAAAAAAGGAAATCAATATTAACAATTATAATGACGATGCCATTCAGGTATTAGAAGGGTTGGATGCCGTCCGCAAGCGTCCAGGGATGTATATCGGATCGACCGACGGAGCTGGACTCCACCATCTGGTCTGGGAGATTGTGGACAATGCTGTCGATGAAGCCCTATCAGGTTTCGGTGACCGGATCGATGTGACGATCAACAAGGACGGCAGTCTGACTGTCGCAGACCACGGACGCGGGATGCCAGTCGGCAAGCACGCTATGGGCATTCCTACGGTTGAGGTCATCTTCACAGTTCTCCACGCTGGCGGTAAGTTCGGCCAAGGTGGCTATAAGACCTCGGGCGGTCTCCACGGTGTAGGGTCCTCTGTTGTCAATGCCTTGTCTAGTTGGCTGGAAGTGGAAATCACGCGGGATGGTAC
This sequence comes from uncultured Streptococcus sp., assembly GCA_963553705.1. Classification (GTDB taxonomy): domain Bacteria; phylum Bacillota; class Bacilli; order Lactobacillales; family Streptococcaceae; genus Streptococcus. The sequence goes on along the minus strand of CAUVQK010000122.1, from coordinate 1,546 downwards.
TGTTTACAAGCAGCGCTTTGAAAATGGCGGGAAACCTGTCACCACACTCAAGAAAATCGGCACTGCACCTAAGTCCAAGTCTGGGACCAAAGTGACCTTCATGCCGGATGATACGATTTTTTCAACGACTGACTTCAAGTACAACACTATTGCTGAGCGGCTTAAGGAATCAGCCTTCCTGCTCAAGAATGTACGTCTGTCGCTGACCGATGCGCGGACTGGCGAAGAAGTAGAGTTCCACTATGAAAACGGGGTCGAAGACTTTGTCAGCTATCTCAATGAAGACAAGGAAACCCTGACTCCTGTCCTCTATTTCGAGGGCGAGGAGAGCGGCTTCCAAGTTCAGGTGGCTCTCCAGTACAACGACGGCTACGCCGATAATATCTTGTCCTTTGTCAATAACGTCCGTACCAAGGACGGCGGTACCCACGAGACGGGACTCAAGACTGCTATTACCAAGGCGATGAACGACTATGCCAGAAAGACCGGCCTGCTCAAGGAAAAGGACAAGAATCTGGAAGGCTCGGACTACCGCGAAGGTTTGGCAGCTGTCCTGTCCATCCTGGTCCCTGAGGCGCAGTTGCAGTTTGAAGGCCAGACCAAGGACAAGCTGGGCAGTCCTTTGGCTCGTCCGGCCGTGGACTCCATCGTCTCTGACAAGTTGACCTTCTTCCTCTTGGAAAATGGCGAGCTAGCATCCAATCTCATCCGCAAGGCCATCAAGGCCAGAGATGCCAGGGAAGCGGCCCGCAAGGCGCGTGACGAAAGCCGTAATGGCAAGAAAAATAAGAAAGACAAGGGCTTACTCTCTGGTAAGCTAACTCCGGCCCAATCTAAGAATTCAGCCAAGAACGAACTCTATCTGGTTGAGGGAGACTCTGCCGGTGGTTCTGCCAAGCAAGGACGTGACCGTAAGTTCCAAGCCATCCTGCCCCTACGAGGTAAGGTTATCAATACCGCCAAGGCTAAGATGGCCGATATTCTCAAGAACGAAGAAATCAATACCATGATCTACACGATTGGAGCTGGTGTTGGGTCGGACTTTACCCTTGAGGATGCCAACTATGACAAGATCATCATCATGACCGATGCGGATACTGACGGTGCCCATATTCAAACCTTGTTGCTGACCTTTTTCTATCGCTATATGCGTCCGCTGGTTGAAGCTGGCCGTGTCTATATTGCCCTTCCTCCTCTTTACAAAATGTCCAAGGGCAAGGGAAAGAGCGAAGTTGTCGAGTATGCCTGGACTGATGGTGAGCTAGAAGACTTGCGTCGCAAGTTTGGCAAAGGGGCTATGCTTCAACGTTACAAGGGGCTCGGTGAAATGAACGCCGATCAACTCTGGGAGACCACTATGAACCCTGAAACTCGCACTCTCATCCGTGTCACCATCGAAGACTTGGCTCGTGCAGAACGCCGTGTCAATGTCCTCATGGGCGACAAGGTCGAACCACGCCGCAAGTGGATTGAGGATAACGTCAAGTTTACGCTTGAGGAGAGCGGGGAGATGGTGTTTTGAGAGAATATATTGTAAAAATTAAAA
>CAUVQK010000121.1:0-4920 GCA_963553705.1 uncultured Streptococcus sp. | reverse complement strand
AATGGAACTACGAAGGTTTGACAGGTTCTGCTTACCGTGTTGGTTGGAAACCAGCTAACGAAGTGGTCTTCGAAGCAGACACAGTTCTTTTCCTTGGCTCAAACTTCCCATTTGCTGAAGTGTACGAAGCCTTCAAGAATACTGAAAAATTCATCCAAGTGGATATCGACCCTTACAAACTCGGTAAACGCCATGCTCTCGACGCTTCTATCCTTGGTGATGCAGGTCAAGCAACTAAAGCAATTCTTGATAAAGTAAACCCAGTAGAATCTACTCCATGGTGGCGTGCTAACGTTAAGAACAACCAAAACTGGCGCGATTACATGAACAAACTCGAAGGTAAAACTGAGGGTGAATTGCAATTGTACCAAGTTTACAATGCCATTAACAAACATGCTGACCAAGACGCTATCTACTCAATCGACGTAGGTAACTCTACTCAAACATCAACTCGTCACCTTCACATGACACCTAAGAACATGTGGCGTACATCTCCACTCTTTGCGACAATGGGTATCGCCCTTCCTGGTGGTATCGCTGCTAAGAAAGACAATCCAGATCGCCAAGTGTGGAACATCATGGGTGACGGTGCATTCAACATGTGCTATCCAGACGTGATCACGAATGTTCAATACGACCTTCCAGTTATCAACCTTGTCTTCTCAAACGCTGAGTATGCTTTCATCAAGAACAAATACGAAGACACAAACAAACACTTGTTTGGTGTTGACTTCCCTAACGCTGACTACGCGAAAATCGCTGAAGCACAAGGTGCTGTTGGATTTACAGTAGACCGTATCGAAGACATCGACGCAGTCGTTGCAGAAGCTGTGAAACTCAACAAAGAAGGCAAGACAGTTGTCATCGATGCCCGCATCACGCAACACCGTCCGCTTCCGGTAGAAGTACTTGAACTCGATCCAAAACTTCACTCAGAAGAAGCCATCAAAGCCTTCAAGGAAAAATACGAAGCAGAAGAACTCGTACCATTCCGTCTCTTCTTGGAAGAAGAAGGTTTGCAATCACGCGCAATTAAATAATCCTCTCATCGAAAATCAAATGTAAACTGTGGCATCTTAACCTTGCCGTACAGCAGTACTGCCTGCGGTTCGATGTCTTGTTTATAACTTGATTTTCTTAGAGCGGAACTTGAAAAGATCGGAGCAATCCGGTCTTTTTATGGAGAATAGTCAATGAATTTAAATCAATTAGATATTATCGTTTCAGATGTTCCTCAAGTCTGTGCTGACTTGGAGCGTATTTTTGATAAAAAAGCCGATTATGTTGATGATGGTTTTGCTCAGTTCACGATTGGCAGTCATTGTCTCATGTTGTCCCAAAATCATTTGATACCTTTGGAAGATTTTCAGTCAGGCATCATTCTTCACATCGAGGTTGAGGATGTAGACCAGAATTACCAACGATTGAAAGAGCTTGGTGCCGAGATTTTACACGGCCCAGCTGTAACTGATTGGGGAACGGAGTCCCTGCTAGTTAAAGGTCCATCTGGTCTAGTGATTGATTTTTATCGAATGGAATAGGCCAGTTTAAATAGAAAAAACGCATAAAATCAACTGTTCACGAAAGTGTTGATTTTATGCGTTTTTATGTGAACTATTATTATATTTCGGCTAGAAATTGAGTTTTTCCAACTTCTTGCTCTATATCAGCAGGTTTATTTAACTTCCCCGCCTTCAACAACTAGGTCATCAGCCTTAGCAGCTTCGCCGTATGTTGGATGGAGGGTTTCTTCATAGGCCTTGTGGAAGAAGTTTTCTTTGCCCAGTTTCTTGATTTCGTCGTTAATGTAGTTGAGCAGCTCGGTATTGCCTTTCTGCACAGCTGGGGCAATGGTATCTGGATCACCTAGCGAAGTGATACCGACTTCAAAGCCTTTGTTTTCCAGCGCCCAGGCTAGGACTTCAGTATTGTCTGTAGAAAAGGCGTCGCCGCGGCCGTCTAGCAGGGCTTGGTAAGCATCGCTGTATTGATCATACTTTTGCAGTTTGATATTCGGGTAGTTCTTTTCAAAGTAGGTTTCAGCCGTGGTTCCCTTGGTGATGATCAGGGTCTTACCTTCCAACTGCTCAGGCTTGGTGATAACTGAGCCTTTTGGTGATACGACTCCGAGAGATACTTTCATATAAGGCAAGGCGAAGTCAACTTGTTTTTTCCGCTCGTCTGTGACGGTGAAGTTGGCTAGGGTGATATCGACTTTATTGGAGATTAAGTATTCAGCCCGGTTGGCAGCATCTACAGGCACGTACTCTGGCTTAACACCCAAATCTTTGGCTAGTTGGTCGCCCAGATAAATGTCATAGCCTTGATATTTGCCCTTGTTATCTACATAACCGAAAGGTTTCTTGTCACTGAAAACCGCGATACGAAGCTTACCGCTCTTTTTAATTTCCTCAAGACTGCGGACCTTGACTGTTTTGCTGGAAGCTGCGTCTTTGTTACCAGCATCTTTCTTGCTGGAACTGCCACAAGCGACAAGGAAGAAAGCCAGAGTAAGGGTTGTTAAAGCAAAGATTGTTTTAGATAATTTCATAGGAGACTCCTTTATAAGATATGGGAATGTGAAGAAAACACAGAGCTACCAAAGAGCAGCCACATCAGTGGTGGGGTAGGCATAACTGTCAGCCTAGATGGCTGAAGTCAAAGACATTGAGAAATTCCTGGGCTCGCTGGGTTTTGGGTTGGCTGAAGAACTGTTGGGCGGTATTTTCCTCAAGGATTCCACCTTGGTCCATGAAGATAATCCGATCGGCAATGGCGTGGGCGAACTGCATTTCGTGGGTCACAATCAGCATGGTCCGGCCTTCCTCGGCTAGGTCATTAATAAGCTCTAGCACTTCACGGACCATCTCAGGATCCAGCGAAGCAGTCACTTCATCAAAAAGGATGATTTCCGGGTGCATGAGGAGCGAACGGACGATTGCCACCCGCTGCTTTTGGCCGCCAGACAGTTGGCGAGCAAAACTGTGCTTTTTATCAGCCAGGCCGACCCGCTCTAGCAGGCTTTCAGCTTCCTTGATGACCTCGTCTTTCTTGCGCCCTTGAGCCTTTATGGGACCAAGAATTAGATTTTGAAGAACATCCAAATGGGGGAAGAGCTCATAGCTTTGAAAGACCATGCCGATCTTTTGACGAACGAGATGGAAGTCCTTTTTTTGACTGAGGATGGATTGGCCATCCAGTAAAATATCGCCAGACTGGATGCTTTCAAGGCCGTTGATGCAGCGAAGCAGGGTCGACTTGCCGCAGCCAGATGATCCTAGGATGACCACAACCTCTCCTTTTTGGACAGAGAGAGACAGGCCTTTAAGGATGGCATTGCTGCCGAAAGACTTGCGAATGTCCCGTAATTCTAAAATGATTTCCGACATGATGTCCGTTACTCCTTCCAGATGGTTTCCAAATAAGAGGACAGCTTAGAAATAGGAAAGCAGACTGCGAAGTATAGCAGCAGAATGCAACCATAAATCCAAAAAGCAGCAGAAGGGATAGACAGACGATTGCTGTCAATAATCTGCTGGCCGACCTTGACGACCTCAATAACTCCGATAAGGACGATGAGTGAGGTTGTCTTAATCATCCGCGTGATTAGATTAATCGCCTGCGGCAAAAGCCGTCGCAGTACCTGTGGGATGATAATGTAGACATAGAGCTGGCGCTGCGACAGTCCCAGTGCCTGACCGCTCTCAAACTGATGCTTGGGTAGAGAAGTAATGGCACCTCGTACCAAGTCTCCCATCTCCGCCGTTCCCCAAAGAGAGAAGACGATAATGGCTGAAAGCTCACCAGAGATATTGATGTTGAAATTTCTGGCTAAGCCAAAGTAAACCAGAAAGAGCAGAACCAGCTGGGGCATGACTCGGATAAACTCTAGATAGGCTCTGGACAGAAAGCGCACGACTTTTGAGTGCGAGGTCATGATGATGCCAAAAATTGTCCCCAAGATAAGGGAGATGATGACCGAGAGGATAGAAATACCAATGGTAACGCCCAGCCCCTGTAAGATACGTAAGAAATTATTCCCCTGAAAGAGTACTTGAATGCCCAAATCCTGCACGCCGCAGCCTCCTTTCTATCCAGCTAAAGCCAAGTGAGATTGGCAGCAAAATAATCAGATAAGCGATGACCAACATGAGCAGAGCCGTATCTGTCTCGTAGTAAAGGCCAATCAAGTCTTTCGCTACAAACATTAGGTCTGCCAAGGCAACAGCTGAAAATACTGAGGTTTCCTTGATTAAAAAGATGACATTGGCACTAAAGGAAGGCAGGGCAATAGCTGCAGCTTGAGGCAGGATGACATAGTAGAAGACTTGCACTGGTCGTAGGCCAATAGAGAGTCCGACTTCCCTCTGCGTCTGGCTGACTGCTTCGAGGCCGCTTCGGAAAGACTCAGCCATATAGGAACCGCCCAGAAAGATTAGCCCAATCGTTGCACAAGCCTCAGAGGATAGAACGAGTCCAATACGAGGCAGGCCGAAGAAAAGAAAGAAAAGCTGAAGCAACAGCGGCGTATTGCGGGAAAACTCGATATAGGCGGTTGCTAGCGGCTTCAAAATTGGAACCTTGTAAAAGCGAATCAGACTGACTAAGAATCCGACGGCAATTGACCCCAAAATCCCCCAAAAGGCGATAAACATGGTTAAAAGAAAGGCCTCTTGATAGAGGGGATAGTAATCACTGACGACGTCCCAGTTCACGGCTCTCACTCCTTAAACACTTGATGTTCTTAGTTTAGCATAGATAACAGACCTTTAGTAATATGTATTTTTTATCGCACTGATAAGGAAAATCTATCACTGTTCTGAAGAGAAATGCCAGATTGGGGGGGTGTTATTTCAGCTGTGAAGTCAATCGGTCATAGAATAATATTATTATTCGACATTATGTTATAAGTTTTTAAGA
>CAUVQK010000120.1:0-4957 GCA_963553705.1 uncultured Streptococcus sp. | reverse complement strand
ATTGGCAAGTATCTTTGTCTTGACTTTTATGATTGCACAGCCGATTAATCGGGTGCCTGATGAGACCAATCACGCTCGTATGACATGGGAAATCTTCCATAAACCGACCAGTCGAACATATAAATGGATGGACAAAATCCCATCCACTCCGAATGTTTCGCCGGCTGAGTACAAGCAGCTGTTTTCAGAGAAGATAGATCTGGCGCAAGAAGAGTTTGCCTTTGGCTTTAATCTCAAGGCTATCTCTTTCCTGCCTCAGCTACTAGGTATGACCTTGGGAAGCATGCTTTATCCGTCAGTAGGCTTCATCGTGATGATGGGGCGGTTCTTTAATGCCTTGGCATATATCATCGGAGTTTATTTGCTGATTAAATACTTCAAATATGGCAAAAAAGCTCTGCTTTTCCTATCTCTTTTGCCTATTATGGTCCAGCAAGCAGCTTCTCTCTCTTACGATGTGATGAACTACCTGGAAATTATGTTGGCGGTTGGCTTTTTGACCAATATTGCCTACCATAAGAAATTCACTAATAGAAATATACTGGAGCTTTTGGTGATTTCTATAGGACTCTTTGTCACCAAACCGAATAATGTCCTTTTATTAGGCTTGCTGCCTTTTGTTGACTTTGAGTTTGAAGGATTCCTTGCGGTTCTGAACAAGCCTTTTCTTGCAACCAAAGCTTTTGTAGCTCGTTATCGCCCTATCTTCTATGTACTTGGCTTTTCAGCTTTCTTTCTTGCCTTGCATCTGGCATTTCGCAATCAGGGAGGGCTCTTGCACTATGGCCAAGTCTTGCTGAATACGCTCTTTAAGCAAAGTGTTAATGGCGACTTGAATACAATTTTGACAATCGGTATGTTTGGTTTTTTGGGAAATTTTACTATCCAGCTGCCGCTTTGGCTGATTTTTATCGATGTGGCAGTTTTGGCGCTTATCTTTTTGCAGTCGCAGAAGGATTTTATGACCAAGGGCTACGCAGTCATGTCGCGTTATCTGTTTCTGGTTCAAGTGATTGCTGTTGTGTCAATTATGTATCTGCAGTGGACACCCATTGTCCTCGGTAAAGCTGCCATGATATCAGTTGGTGCTCAGGGACGTTATTTTACACCCTTCTTAATCTTACTGCTACCAACTGTTGCTAATCTAGGGACCTTGGACATTAAAGACAGGGTGGTGAATCGAATGATGGTTGGGACTCTGGTAGCTAACTTCTTGGTTTCCCTCTACTTGATGGTGCCCTTTTATTGGAATGTACTAGGATAAGCTATGAAAAAAAAGATATTATTCATTTCGCCGACTGGAACGCTGGATAATGGAGCTGAAATCTCTATTGTCAATTTGATGGAATACTTGGTCCAGACGGGCCATCAGGTTATCAATGCGATTCCGGATTATCATGTAGCCGTTCAGCAGGACTATATATCCAGCTTGGCTGCCTTGGCTATTGAGACTATAGCCTTGCCGTCAGTTAAATGGTGGTGGGAGGATGCGCCTGGTGGCCTGCCAGATAGTCCTGAGACTATAGCTCGGTCATATCAGGATAATACCTCAGCGCTCAGAAAGATACTAACGGAGCGAAAGATTGATTTGGTTATTACCAATACGGTCAATATGTTTCAAGGTGCAGTGGCAGCGGCCTGCGAGGATGTTCCGCATTTCTGGCTGATTCATGAATTTCCTGACGGAGAGTTTGGCTACTATAAGGAAAAGCTAGATTTTATCAGTGATTATTCACAGGAAATATTTGCAGTTAGAGGTGCCTTGCAGAGACAGTTACAGGAGCTGCTGCCAGACAGAAAAGTCTTGTCTTTTGCCCCTTTTACGAAAATTCATCCTACTAATACAGGAGAAAGGGATGGAGCCGAAAGGCGTATTGTGTCAGTCGGACGTTTGACAGAGCGGAAAAATCAATTAGAATTGATAAAAGCCTATGACCAGCTATCTCAGCCAAAACCAGCCTTAGTTCTGATCGGAGCCTGGGATGAGGAGTACAAAAAAAGATGCGATACTTATATCTCTGAACATCAGGTAAAAAATATTAGCTTCCTGGGACACAAGGACAATCCTTGGGCAGAGGTGACGGCAGCAGACCTAGCGGTATTTCCGTCTGCAATGGAAACTTTTGGCTTAGTCTATATTGAAGCGATTATGAATGGCCTTCCGACCATTTTGTCGGACAATCCTGGTCATCTTTCCGCCTATGAAATCTTTGAAGAAGGTCAGCTGTATTCATCTGGCAATATCGAACAGCTAACAGATAAGATAAACGCTGCCTTGGCAAACTTTGAGAGATTAAAAGACCAGTCGGTAGCCAATCTTGGCAAAATCCAAGAGCGCTACACAGTTCAGAGTGTTTACCAAACCTTATTGGATAAGATTGAAAACACTGAAATGTACCAGGCTAATTCCTTGCGCCATATCAAGTGCTTATTGGATACAAATTTACCTTCTCAACCAGCTAGCTCTTTCTTACGTAAAGTGAAAAATAAGCTGCTTTCTGGTAGAAGAGGTTAAAGAAAGAAAAGGACAAGTTCAGCCGCGGCTCTACCTGTCCTTTTTGTATTATACAAACACACTAGAAAGTGGTATAATAGAATGGATTGTAAAATCTTGAATTGAGGGAAATCATGAAACATGTCTTCATCATCGGGAGTCGGGGACTTCCTGCCAAATATGGAGGATTTGAAACCTTTGTTGAGAAATTGACAGAGCATCAAATCTCTTCTCAAATACAGTATCATGTGGCTTGCTTATCAGATGATGAAGCTTTTCATCATTTTGACTACAAGGGTGTAGACTGTTTTACAGTCAAACCACCCAAGCTTGGCCCAGCCCGAGTAATTGCCTATGATATGATGGCGGTCTCCTATGCCCTCAAGTTTGCTAAAAAAGAGCAGATTGTACAGCCAATTTTTTACATTCTTGGAAATACAATTGGTGCTTTTATCTTTCCCTTTGCTAGTCGTATCCATCAGGCAGGCGGTCAATTCTTTATCAATCCTGATGGGTTGGAGTGGAAGCGGGCCAAGTGGTCTAAGCCAGTTCAAGCCTATCTCAAGTATTCTGAAAAGGTCATGACCAAGCATGCAGACTTGGTTATTGCGGACAATCAAGGCATCGAAAGCTATATTCAAAAAGCTTATCCTTGGTCTAAAACGACCTGTATCGCTTATGGAACCGACCTTTATCTGTCCAATTTGACGGAAAACGAAGGCAAGGTCAGGGTCTTCTTTGAAAAGTGGGCCAGTAAGGAAAAAGACTATTACCTCGTTGTCGGACGCTTCGTTCCGGAAAACAACTATGAAACCATCATTCAAGAATTCATGAAATCCAAAACCCAACGTGATTTGCTGATTATCTGCAATCATGAGGGCAATCCCTATTTTGAAGAGCTCAAGCAGAAAACAGGCTTTGACCGTGATTCTCGCATTAAATTTGTTGGGACGGTCTATGATCAGAATCTGCTCAAATATATCCGTAATCATGCTTTTGCATACATACATGGCCACGAGGTTGGTGGGACCAATCCGGGACTCTTGGAAGCTCTGGCTCAGACAGATGCCAATCTGGTATTGGATGTGGATTTCAATCGGAAGGTAGCCAAGGAAACGGCTCTATACTGGAAAAAAGAACCCGGCCAGCTGGCCCAGCTAATTGACCAAGTAGATGCTCAAACTGATTTTACGGAGCTAGGTCAAGCCGCCAAAGAAAATATGAAAGAAAACTACACCTGGGAAAAAATTGTGGGTGAATACGAGGATTTATTTTTATCATGAAAGTGACCATTCTTCTGTCCACCTATAATGGGGAGCAGTTTCTGGCTGAGCAGATTAAGAGTATTCAAGAGCAGACATATAGGGACTGGCAGCTACTAATTCGTGATGATGGCTCTACAGATGGGACGTGGGCTGTTATCGAAGATTTTTGCCGCAAGGATGACCGTATTTCCTTTATCAATAGGGAAAATCCACAAAATCTGGGTGTCATTCAGAGTTTTCATAGCCTGCTTCAATACCAAGATTCGGATTTCTATCTCTTTAGCGACCAAGATGATGTTTGGCTGCCAGACAAGATTGCCATGCAATTGGCTGAGGCAGACAAGTATGATAGCAGTCAGCCCTTGCTGGTGTATACTGACTTGAAGGTCGTGGATCAAGAGCTACAGGTTGTTCACGAAAGCATGATTCGCACTCAGTCAGATCACGCTAATACAGAACTAGTCCAAGAGTTGACGGAGAATACGGTGACGGGTGGTGTTTCTATGATAAATCGCGCCTTGGCTCAACTTTGGACTGGGAAGGAAGAGCATGAACTGCTCATGCACGATTGGTATCTGGGCTTGCTGGCTGCGGCTTTTGGCAATCTAGTCTATATTGACAAGCCGGGTGAGCTCTATCGTCAGCATTCGAATAATGTGCTAGGAGCTCGAACGCTCAGAAAACGCGTAAAAAACTGGGTGCGTCCCCATGTTCTTTTTGCCAAATATTGGAAATTGATAAAAGACAGTCAGACTCAGGCCAGAAATTTGCTGGTCCTGCCGCTGACTGCTAAAAATAGAGAGTTAATTGAGAACTTTGTGACCATTATGGAGGTGCCTTTTAAGGAGCGTTGGCGCAGGATTCGCCAGTATGGCTATCGTAAAAACCGCACTTTTCATACGCTTGTTTTTACAAGCCTCATTCTCACAAAGTTTGCTTATAAGGAGTAATATTCATGGATTTTTTTAGTAAAAAAAATCGAATTCTTTTGAAAGAATTAATCAAGACGGATTTTAAGTTGCGTTATCAAGGGTCCTTGGTCGGCTATCTCTGGTCGATTTTGAAGCCATTGATGATGTTTACCATCATGTATCTGGTCTTTGTCCGCTTTTTGCGCTTTGATGACGGGACACCCCACTATACAGTAGGGCTTTTGCTGGGGATGGTTTTCTGGTCTTTCTAATGATATTGCTATTTC
>CAUVQK010000119.1:0-4967 GCA_963553705.1 uncultured Streptococcus sp. | reverse complement strand
GTCAATATTTTATGAAAATTTTTGAGCATGTAAACGTTTTTTGATACAAAAAAGAAGCCCAAAGGCTTCTTACTTAGCTTAATTCAGCAATAATAGCCTTGAGCTGGTCTTTGGTATGAACACCTGCGACTTGCTTAACGACTTGACCATCTTTCTTGAACAGAAGGGTCGGAATGGACATAATGCCAAATTCACGGGCAGTATTTGGATTTTCATCCACATCCATTTTAAGGATTTTCAATTCGTCCTCATGGACTTCTCCTGCCAACTGCTCCAAGATAGGCGCCTGCATGCGGCATGGACCGCACCAAGTTGCCCAAAAGTCAATCAGAACCAATCCGTCTTTTGTTTCTTCTGCAAATGTTGCATCTGTAACTGCTGCTACCATAAATTTTCTCCTTTAATAGCTTACTTTTGTTAACATTTTACACCAAAAGCAGGAGAAAGAAAAATATTTGCTACGGGTAGGTTCTTAGTCACTCAGTGAGAAATGGTTGGTCATGAGATTGCTGGCATCCAAGAGAACTTTCTCCAAGAGCTGGTCTGTCGCTTCTTGCACCTTGTCGCTCATAGCTTGATTTTCAGCTTCAAAATCCACATCCTCGCCCTTGGCCAGAGCTCGGTCTACCCGACCGATCATTTCATGGCCCCAAGCCATCGTCTGCTCTTGGTAATCATCCAAATCACCGACATGACTGCTAAAATGAGCATCAGCCAGACCAGCAATCAGTCGATTGGCCCAGTAGAAAGAATCCGTCGAAACCTTGTCCGTCGTATTGGCAAAGTAGTCTGGCGTTATTGAGACTTGAGTGAAGAAAGGAACAGCTGTATTGTAAGGCATGGAGCCATAAGATAGCCACTGGATACCCGTCGTTTCCTGTGGTTGGTTAGGGCGCAGCTGCAAGATGGCTGTCTGACTGGTTCGATTGATTCCAATGGTCCGAAAAGCTCTTCTGCTGTAGTGATCACCCTCTGCTCCGTAAGGATCATAAGGCGAATCCTGATAGTGACTGCTCAAGACATACTTGACATCTTCTATCGTGATCTTGCGGTATGGCTTGCGGCACCATGGAATGAAGAAACTCCTTGGATCTTGCTCCACTTCTGGATTGAGAAAACGCTGGATATCCCAAGCTCGCGGTGTATTGTAATGGCGGTCCTTATCCTTCTGGCTGCCAAAAGCATAGCGTGGATTGAAGCCCTCATCTGAGTAATTCAGATTGAGATGGTTTTCCTCGATAAAGTTTTTGAGATTTGGATGACAGAGGAAGTGCTCTGGATTGTCAAATTCAAAATAATCACTGCCCAGCTGATTGGGATTGGTCACATAGGCATCATCTGGCACGCGCCGCGCCATCCAATGGTGGCCACCGATGGTCTCCAGCCACCAGATTTCATTAACATCTGAGATAGCAATCCCATTAGACTCATAAGTGCCGTACTCCTCTAGGATTTTCCCTAAGCGTAGAACCCCTTCGCGAGCCGTCTTGATATAGGGAAGAACCAGCGTAAGGATATCTTCCTCGCTGATACCTGACTCTACCAAAGGGTCAGCCCCCAGTACGCGGCTATTAGTCGTAATCGTTTCCGTTGCGCTGACAGCAACATTGTAGCTGTTAATTCCAGCAGCTCCCCAAATCCCATCTTTGGGAACTGCATCTGGCACTGCCGTATAGCGGACTGGATTGTCCGGCAAATCCATCTCAAAAGAAGTCAAAACTGATTGATAATGGCGGGGCTGGTCTTGTGGCTCCACTACGACAAATTTCTTAGGCGTAAAAACCCCATTTTGTGAATCCTCCGTACGAGCCACAATGGTTGAACCGTCGTAACTGGCCTTCTTGCCCACCAAAATAGTCGTGCAGGAATCTGATACGTGTTTTATTCTCATTACTTTCCCTCCGAAACACTTTTTGCTGCTTACATTATAGCAAAAAGCAGGCCCTCATAAAAGAACCTGCTGCTATCTCTTCGCTGAAACTTCCAATGTCCTATTCGATTTTCAAGACATAGGTATGCTCTTTGTAAAGTTCATCAATCTCAAAATGCTCCAAATCTTCTTTCCTTGAGACAATATAATGCCCTTCTCTTTAATAATAGCCTAAGGAATTTCCTGACTTATCTGTCAGACAGATTGTCTGCTGCTTAGTATCAACGCTGAAAGAAAACGCTATTTGATCTTTGGGGCGTCCGACAACTAAATAATCTTGACAAATCAGCTTGCCGCCCCACTTTTGATAGAGATGATTTGCCTGCTCTCCGTCTCTGGTAAAAATGATCAAGGTCTCAACTTTCTTTTCATGTAGCTGCTCCCAAGCAGTTTGAAAGAGTTGGCTGGCTATGCCTTGATTCTGAAAATCAGGATGGACAGCCAGATTAGCGAAGTAAGCTATCTTTTCTCCTGGATAATATGCATAAGAATGACTTGCTTCTTCGGTGTAAATCCCTATATCTAGAAGCCCCACAACCTGATCATCTTCCACTGCTATAAGCTCAACCGAATCTTGGTAAGGTTCTTCAGTAAACTCATCCTTGCGACGGCTCATATCATCAAAGAAAGGCGAAAAGAGATAACTCAAAGCCTTTGTATAAACCCAACTTTTCTCATAAGTCGAGTCATAGGTTTGTATTTTCATTTCTGGCCTCTTACTTAAAGATTACAATCGTCGCACCGCTGCCGCCGGCATTTTGCGGAGCATAGCCGAAGGACTTGACGTGCTTGTTACGGCGAAGGTATTTTGTCACCCCTTCACGGATGACCCCTGTCCCGATACCGTGGATAATATCCACCTGAGCCATATTATTGAGGAGGGCCTGATCGATAAAGGTATCCAGCTCTTCCATAGCCTCTTCGTAGCGTTTGCCCCGCAGATCCAGTCTGGCTTTCGGTCCAGCAGTATTAGCCCGCTTGACCACATTGACCTGCTTGCGCTTAGGTTGCTGCTCCTTTTCAGCTTTGAGTAAGTTGAATTCCTGCTCTTCCAGAGTCATCTTGATAAGACCGACTTGAGCTTCCCAGCGACCATCCTTGAGCTGCTTGACCAAGGTTCCCCGCTGACCATAGCTAGTGACTAGGATATCATCTCCCACCTTGGGCGCCCGATTTTTCTTGGCCTGCTTGAGCACCTTATTCTTTGATAAATCAACGGTTTCTGGTGCCAGCTTCTTAAGCTGAGCCTTGGCTTCAATAATCTCATGCGGTTTGAGACTGGACTTATCATGGAGATTTTTGAGAATGCTCTCACTCTCTGACAAAGCCAAATCAACGATTTCCTGAGCTTCCAAGCGTGCCTTATTGAGCTCGGTTTCCTTTTCTCGGTTAAACTCATTGTAAAGTTTTTTGAGGGCTCGGTTAAATTTGAGATTTTCCTGCTCAACCTCGCGGATATTATCCAAGCGCTTGCGGCTTTCCAGTGTCTGCTCCTCTAAGCGCTCAATGATCCGATTGACATCGCTGTCTGTGTCAGTCTGCTCTTGGGCATGGCCAACGATAACTTCCGACAAACCCAAACGCCGAGCGATTTCAAAGGCATTGGAGCGACCAGGCACTCCCTGCATAAAGCGATAGGTCGGTTTTAAACTATCTGTATCAAATTCCATGCTGGCATTTTCCACCCAGTCCGTCTCAATCCCATAGGCTTTGAGCTCGGGATAGTGGGTTGTCGCCATGGTTTTAATCTGTCTTAGCCGCAAATCTTCCAAGATAGCAATGGCCAGAGCTGCACCCTCCTGCGGGTCAGTCCCAGCTCCCAGCTCATCCAGCAGAACCAGACTCTCACTATCAACCTGCTCTAAAATAGAGACGATATTGGTCATGTGACTGGAGAAAGTTGAAAGGCTCTGCTCAATGGACTGCTCATCACCAATGTCTGCAAAAATCTGACTGAAAATCCCGACGCGACTCCCCTTGTCCGCCAGAATCGGCAAGCCTGACTGGGCCATGATCTGAGCCAAGCCTAAGGTCTTCAGCATGATGGTCTTACCACCGGTATTAGGCCCAGTAATGACAATCTCTGTCAAATCAGGCCCGAAATGCAAATCATTAGCCACTGCATTTTCAATCAGGGGATGGCGGACACTGAGCAGTTGGATATCCTGCTCTTCCGACAGGTCTGGCACCACCGCTCCCGTCTCCTGCATGAAGCGGACCTTGGCACGCACCAGGTCCAGATGTCCGATAATCCAAGCATTGTTGGCAATTTCAGCTGCATGGGGACGGAAGAGGTCTGATAATTCCTGCAAAATCCGCTGAATTTCATAGCGTTCGTCCGCCCGACTGCTGGCAATTTCTTCGTTGAGATTGACAACTGCTCTAGGCTCGATATAGACGGTATTGCCGCTGGCAGAAATATCGTGAACCACACCAGAAATGCGGTTGCGGTAGGTATTTTTCACAGGCAGCACATTGCGGCCATTCCGGCTGGCCACTACCTGATCCGCCAGCATCTCTCCCTTGTTTTTGAGAATCTCCTGCAGAATTTCCCGCACCTGGTTTTCATTTTCTTGAATTTTTCGGCGGATGCGGCTCAAACTTTCGCTGGCAAAGCTTTCAATAAAGCCTCCATCATTAACAGCCTGCAGACTTCCTTGCAGCTTAGGGAAAACAGCCAGATTCTCAAACAGACGGTCCAGCTTTTCCAAGTGCACATTTTCCAAGTCATCATAAAAGGACTTGAGCTCCTGAGTCACAGCCAAGACGCGCTTGAGAGCCAAAAACTCCTCAATATTCAAGTCGCTTTCCAGCTCCAAGCGCTTGGTCAAGGCAGTAATATCCTGAGTCGCAGCCAGACTAAAGTGCGGATGCTGCACAAAAATCTGCTGCATATCTGTCATTTCCAGAAAAGCCGAGGCCACCGTCTCCTTCTTGCTAGTCGGCAAAAGCATGCCCAGCTCCAACTGCCCCTGCTCTGTCAAAAGATAGGGGGCAAAAAGTTCTTTTATCTTCTTAAATTCTAAGGTTTCTAAAA
>CAUVQK010000118.1:0-4970 GCA_963553705.1 uncultured Streptococcus sp. | reverse complement strand
TGGTATCTTGACAATTTTGCCAGAGTTGATCAGAGCTCAGAGCATCAATAGCCGGCCTATCCTTTTCTGATAGAGTTCCGGGTAGCTGATTCATAAAACCAAGCAAGAACAGAGCATCAAATCCTCCGGGATACTTCGCTTTCAGAGGAATGTGCTGTGTTTGATATTTTGTTGCAAAAGGTGCTAAAATCTTAGCCCGAAAACAGCCTTCTCTCTTTTCTAAAGGCAGCTCGAGCATCTCTTGATAAACTTTATCCGAACGAATCATATTGATTCTCATGGTAATCTCCTTTTCTAATTTTCACCAGTATACACCCTCCTCCAAGGTCAGAGTCAAGAAAAAGATTTGAAACTTTTGCCTCAAATCTTCTTTTATCTATACAGTTTGCTGCCTCCACTTTCAAATCTAGTGCGGAAAGTAGCAAACACCTTAGAGTAATAGGATAATTTTCCCTATTACTCCTTCTTTTTCTCTTGCTTTGTCTTGTTTTTCTCCTTTTGCCACTTAGCATTTTCGTAGGTCACGGTATAGGTATCCTCATCGCCGCCTTCACCGTCAAAGATTAGGTCAAAGCGGATAGACTTGCCTGGCGCCAGATTGGTGCCGATTTGTGTATTGTCAAAGGTTGAGCCATCCAAAATGTAGACATTTTCCTTCTTGTCATAGAGCCCAAAATCATAAGGACTGAGCAGAATGGGCTTTTTAGAAGTATTTTCAACCGTGATTGTCGCAACGACAGCTACTCCTGTTGACTCATCGCTCATGACTCTCTTGCTGTCTTCTACTGCCGAATGAACTGTCACCTTAAGTCCACTGGAAAATTCAACTGTTTTTTCAAAAGCATGGCTGTTATAGGACTCTAATGGCGAGTTATGGTAGCCTGTGAGAGACTTGAGATGGTCATTTTCTTCCATAAGGCCAATCGTAGTGATGACGAGGAGAATGCTGAGCAAGGCCAGAAGAAAGATGATAATACCAGACACCAGAGCCGCCCAAAAGATACCCTGCTTGTGGAGAGGACGTTTTAAACGGTAAACATGATTGTCCTCACTGACAATTTCCTGCTGAATTCGCTGATTCATATGGACCTTTCTAATCAATAATTACTTGCCTTTTGAAAGAGGTCCAAGCGTCGGAAGCTCAATCCCCTCTCGCAAAAGCGCTTCATGGTAAAGGCGGTAGAAGATATGGTAAATGGAAACCTGCATGCCACCTTGTACGATCATGCTGATACGGAAGTTGAACTGGCCATTTGAAGCCATCTGAGGCCCCAAGACATCCGGTTCCTTGAGAATCTCTGGATGTTCTGGCACAGCTTCTTCATTAACCTTAGAAATGATACGGTAAATCTCATCCAAATCCGTCTGAGCATAAAGCGGAATATCAATCAAGACCCGCATATCTCCGCGAGACAGATTGCTGACAACCATGATATTGCGGTTTGGAACAAAATGAAGCGTTCCGTCTGCGTCCCGCACCTGCGTCGTCCGAATCCCGACACTGATTACTGTTCCAGCGATGTTGATAGGGCCGTTAGTCAGGCGGACATTATCACCAACATCTAACTGGCGCTCGAGAAGAATAAAGAAACCATTGACTAGATCCGATAAGAAGCCCTGGGCTCCCATCCCGATGGCCACCCCGGCAATTCCGGCACCAGCTAAAAGGCTGGAAACCGGCAGTCCCAAGATGGATAAAACCCAGTAAATCAAGAGGAAATACAAGACATAATTAAGCAGATTCTCAATCAGCCGAGTAATGGTTTTCTGTCTGGCTACATCCTGCTTGGATAGCTTGAGAGAGGGAGCAATGATCTTGGTCACTGACAAATGCAGGATTTTCTTAACGATGTAAAATAAGATAAAAAGCAGAAGTAAAGAGACCAGCTTGGAAAAAAGGTCATCTGCAATCTTGCTCCAGTCAAACTGTTGGATATAACGGGAAAAGACATTTCCGGTCTTAGACATAGGCTACCTCCAAAAAGATTACTACCATTATACCACAAAGACCAATCAGCGCGGACATAGAATGGTTAGTCCGACCTAGCATTGCTTTCACCCCCTTCCTATCGTATAATAAAATAAGTATCTAAGACAAGAAAGGAACTTACATGGTCCATCGCTTCATCACTATTTGGAATAAAACCAATCTAATCAAGCGGATTTCCATTGGTATTGGCATTGGTGTCCTGCTGGCTGTCATCTTCCCCCAAGCACAGGCCATTGGACTTCTGGGCCAAATCTTCGTTGGCGGCCTCAAGGCCATTGCTCCGCTCCTAGTCTTCGCTCTGGTGGCAAACGCCCTGTCTCAACAGCAGAAAGGGCAAAAGAGCAATATGAAGACAGTCATCTTGCTCTATCTTCTGGGAACCTTTGCGGCTGCCCTGGTCGCGGTTCTGGTCAACTTCTTCTTTCCCATTCGCATAGAGTTGGCTTCGTCCTCCCAAAAGGTTTCTCCGCCAGACGGAATCGGACAAGTCCTCAGCAATCTTCTGCTTCAGCTGGTGGACAATCCCGTCAACGCCCTCATCACCGCTAACTATATCGGTATCCTTTCCTGGGCTGTCATCTTTGGGATTGCCATGCGAGAAGCTAGCCACCACAGCAAGGAACTGCTGCAGACCTTGGCAGATATCACTTCTAAGATTGTCGAGTGGATTATCAATCTAGCCCCTCTCGGTATTCTAGGCCTGGTCTACACGACCATTTCCGGGAAAGGCTTCCAGGCTCTAAAAAGCTATGGTGTCCTGCTGCTAGCCTTGATAGCCAGCATGCTGATTGTCGCTCTGATTATCAATCCTTTGATTAGCTTCATCATGCTGCGGAAAAATCCCTATCCCTTGGTCTGGCGCTGCTTGCGAGTCAGTGGTGTGACTGCCTTTTTCACGCGCAGCTCAGCGGCTAACATCCCCGTCAACATGAAACTCTGTCGGGATCTGGGGCTCAATCCAGAGACCTACTCAGTCTCTATTCCTCTGGGGGCCACTATCAATATGGCAGGGGCTGCTATTACTATCAATACCCTGACCTTGGCTGCTGTCAATACGCTGGGTATCCGGGTTGACTTTGGCACAGCTCTCGTTCTCAGTGTCGTAGCAGCAATTTCTGCCTGTGGGGCTTCCGGTGTAGCTGGCGGGTCTCTTCTGCTCATTCCAGTCGCTTGCAGCCTCTTTGGGATTTCCAATGATTTAGCCATGCAGGTAGTCAGCGTCGGCTTTGTCATCGGTGTCATTCAGGACTCCTGCGAGACAGCCCTCAACTCTTCTACTGACGTTCTCTTTACAGCTGTGGCCGAGATGAGCAACTGGCCAAAAGAAAAACGCTATTAATTTCAACAAAAACCTCTAGACTTCCACCATTACGGAAAGCTAGAGGCTTTTTATGTGCGAAAATCAGTTCTTTCGATGCTTGGCAAAGTATTTCTTTGTTTCACTGATAACAATAGGAGAAAGCACCAGAAGAGCGATTAAGTTTGGCAAGGCCATGAGGGCATTGACAATATCTGCAAGAATCCAAACCGCCTCTAGACCCACAAAGCCACCGAGAACAATCATAAGGACAAAGAGCAAGCGATAAACGCGGATATAGCGCACCCCAAAGAGAAATTCAAAACAGCGCTCACCATAGTAATTCCAGCCCAAGATAGTCGTAAAGGCAAACAGAACTAGGAAGACTGAAAGCAGAACCGGACCAAAATTAGCAAAAACACTCGCAAAGGCTGCCTGAGTCAGGGACACACCGTTGAGATTGCCATCCCAGACCCCTGTGATTAAAATCGTCAATCCTGTCAGGCTACAGATAATCAGGGTGTCGATGAAGGTTCCGGTCATGGAAATCAAGCCCTGTTCTACCGGTTCCTTGGTCCGAGCTGCCGCCGCTGCAATAGGGGCTGATCCCAAGCCAGATTCATTGGAAAAAACTCCACGCGCGACCCCGTTTTGAATTGCCATCTGGATGGTCGCACCGGCAAAGCCACCGACAGCAGCCGTCTGGCTAAATGCTGAGCTAAAGACCAGTTGGAGAGTTGGCAGCAATCGATCTAGATTGACCGCTAAAACAGTCACAGTCCCCAAGATATAAATCGCTGCCATAAAGGGCACAACCTTGGTCGATACTCGAGCAATAGACTGGATGCCGCTGAAAATAACCAGAGCCACCAAAATAGCCAAGATAGAAGCTGTCACAGCTGGAGGCAGCTGAATGGTATTCTGCATGGCCTCTGTGATGGAATTGACCTGCGTAAAGGTCCCAATCCCCAAGAGAGCCACCAAGATACCAGCTATCGCAAAAAAGATGGCCAGCGGGCGCCACTTCTCGCCCATTCCTAATAGGATATAGTGCATGGGACCGCCCGCCATAGCGCCATGAGCATCCTTGCGGCGGTACTTGATAGCTAAGAGGCCTTCGGCATACTTCGTCGCCATTCCAAAGAAAGCAGCCACCCACATCCAGAAGAGTGCCCCCGGTCCACCGGTTTTAATGGCAGTTGCCACTCCGATGATATTTCCCGTTCCCACAGTCGCAGCTAGAGCTGTACAGAGAGCCGCAAAGCTAGAGACATCGCCCTGATGCTCCTCGTCTGATACAAAGATTAGCTGAAAGGCACGCGGAAGACGAAAAATCTGCAACAAGCCTAGACGCAGACTAAGATAGATACCGGTACCAACCAGCAAAATGAGCAGGGGCGGACCCCAAACAAAAGAATCCAGACGATTCAATATTTCCAACATGATATAAGCTCCTTTTCACACCGAGAAAAAGAAAGAGCACATGCAAAACATGTACTCTGGATGTGCTGGAGTAGGGAAATCCCTGCCTCTTAGCTCTGTCCTTTTACCTGAGAGTTTGAGCGGTTCTAAACCGCCTTGCCCCTTCGGTGCCATTCATGGTCTCTCCAGAGTTCCGTCCATTTCACAGTCAGAGGTGCCCGCCTCTTTCTGAAAAACTTCGTTCGGTGTTGATTATTAATT
>CAUVQK010000117.1:0-4991 GCA_963553705.1 uncultured Streptococcus sp. | reverse complement strand
ATACTACTATAGTATACAAAAAAAGGACCGGAAATTCAATCTATTCCGGCATTTGCTCTTCTTAATCGCTTGTCATATCGTCAATTTAGCAGGAAAAGCTTCCACTCCTCCTTCGACATTAGTTACTTCATAACCCTTGGATTCCAAAAATTCGCAAGCACGCGCTGAGCGTCCGCCTTTTTGACAGATGATATGGTAGGGGATTTGTTTATCCAATTGTCCATAATTCTCCGCCAAGCTGCTGAGAGGCAGATTCTGAGCTCCAGAGATATGTCCAGCAGTAAATTCATCCACCTCGCGAACGTCAATCAACTGCAGTTCTTCTGCCTGTAATTTGTCATATAAATCTTTCGCACTAATTTTTTGCATCATTTTTCTCCTATTCATTCATAATCACAATTTTTCCAAAACCTGCCGTCCCTTCGATAAATGCATGAGCTTTGGGCACCTGATCTAGGGAAAAGACACGCCTTGGTGTAACATTGACCTGATAGCGGTCAATATAGTCAAATAATTCATCCATCAAATCTTGGCTTACATGAGCTGAGTGAAAACTTGTCAGAAAACTGTTATTTTTAATTTCCTCAATTGGATTGAAACCTGCCAGTTCCCATTGGCAACCCAAGAGGCCGGTCACACAGATAATCCCGCCCTCTGCGATATGGTCAAAAGAATCCTTGACAGTTGCTGGACCGACCAACTCAAGGATTTTGTCAAACTTCTCCTCTGTTTCCAGTCGGCCATCCTGATCTATGATGATATCGTCGTAGGCTTGGTGCTTGAGTAGAAACTGTTTGGAACCACTATTGACTGATCCGACGATATGTGTGTCTGGAAACTGTGCCTTGACCAGACGAGCAAAGGCCAAACCGACACCGCTAGTGGCAGCCCGAACCAAAATCTTGTCATTATGCTCAATGCGTAGATTTTTCATAGAGCCTAGGGCAGTATAATAGGTCTCTGGCACTGCTGCCAACTCTGTCCAGGTCAGGCTGGTCTCGACTGTATAAATTTGATCGTTCGGCAGGAGGATATACTCAGCATAAGAACCATCAAAAGCTCGCCCCATTTCTCCCATGATGGAAACCACTTTCTGACCAATTTCTAAATCAGACCGAGTCGTCTCGGCCACTTGGCCAACGCACTCAATGCCTAAAATACGAGGGAAGGTGACACTAGGCGATAAACCCTCACGAGTAAAAATCTCTGAGCGGTTAATCCCAAACCCTCTGACCTTGACCAAGGTCCAGCCTTCTTGAAGTTCTGGAATCGGTCTTTCTTCTAGCAAAAGCTTTTCTGGGCCGCCCGCTTCGTAAATAACTATAGCTTTCATTGTTTCCATAGAATCACCTCGCTTTCTACAAAGTTTAGCATTCTAAGCTTAGACTTATCAAAAAGTCAGTCAGCTACTCCTGAAAATCAAACCGAACTTTGGCAAAATCATTGGCCGGCTGTTGGAGAATCTCCTGAGGGGAACCAAGTTGCTAGCTACGTCCTTCATCCAAGATCAAGATAGAGGGACTATTCTCTAGCAAATGAGTAATACCAATCTGCTCGGTTTGACAACCTGAGAGAACAGCTGGATAGTACTACTCTATCTCAGCAAAACAGTTAGTTAAAGCTCCAGCACTTGGTAAGAGTAGCCCAAATCTTGCAAGAATTTAAACAAATCTCTTGTAGAGACAAAGATAGTCTTTTCATTGGTATTAGGATGGAAAGTCATGCGTTCTTCGTCGATAATTTCTTTATCAAAATAAACTTGAACGTCCTTCTCCTCATTGTTAAGCAGACCAAAAGGCGATACCGTTCCTGCTGGTAGGCTCATTTTCTCAGCCAAGGAGTCCAATGAGGCCATGCGAATCCGATCGGCTCCCACTTGAACTTTAAAGTTATCCATATCCAATCGTTTCTTGTCATCCATAATTAGAAGATAATACTGGGTTTTCTTCTTATTGGTTAAAAACATAGTCTTAGTCCGAACACCCTCCATGTCTTCAATATAGCTATCTGCTTGCTCTGTCGTAAATGCAGGCGGGTGCTCCACCACATCAAAGGTGATCCCCAACTCTTGCAACTTATTAGCCACTTGTTGATAAGCATCCATAGTTTTTCTCCTTTATTGATGAATAATCTTTTGCACCAACGCTTGCAAGTCTGGCACAACCTGCTCTGCAAACCAAGGATTTTTAGCCATCCAGATTTGGTTGCGGGGCGACGGGTGGACCAGCGGAAAAAAATCAGGCAGGTAGTCTTGATAATGCTGAACTGTCTCGGTCAGCTTTATATTTCCTTTTTGATGCAGATAGTATTTCTGTGCATACTGACCAATCAAAATAGTCAGCTCAATATCTGGCAAAAGCTCTAAAATCGGCTGATGCCATTTGTCCGCAAAGTCCTTACGAGGCGGTAAATCACCAGATTTCCCATGTCCTGGAAAATAAAAATCCATGGGCAAAACTGCAAAGTAGCCAGAATTATAAAACGTGTCTTCATCGACACTCAGCCATTTTCTCAGCCGCTCACCACTCTTGTCCTTCCAGTAAAGCCCTGCTTGCTGAGTTTTCAGCCCCGGAGCTTGACCAACAATGTTAATCCGAGCATTCTTAGGTGCCGCAAAAAGTGGCTTGATCCCCAGCTCCGTATATTTCTGATTTTCTGGATCAGACATGATGGCCTTGGCAATATCTTCTATTGTTTGCATGACAACTCCTTGCAAAGAAACTCATCCAGCAAGGCCAAACGAGTTCTTCTTTTTTATTTGATTAGCTCGTAGATAGCTTCCGCGTAAATGGCCGCAGCACGGAAAAGGTCTTCTACATCTGTAAATTCATTGGCTTGGTGCATAGTGTTGACATAGTCTGGGAACATAGCACCAAAAGCCACACCGCGCTTCAAAAGACGGCCAAAGGTTCCACCACCAATGACTTGCTCATGTCCTTTGAGACCAGTTTGTTTCTCGTAAACACTCAAAAGAGTTGCTACCAACTCATCATCTGCTGGGACATAGTGCGGAGTGTGTCCATGCTCAGACAGACTCACTGACCCAACGCCAGCAACTTTTTCAAGACTGGTTTGAATCGTTTTCGGATCAGTTCCTTGCGGGTAACGGATGTTCAGAGCAATGGTATTGTCAGCTTTAGCACTGTCAAAATGAAAGACACCAGCATTCATGCTGAGAGCACCCATTTTAGCATCTGTATAAGCGATTCCTAAATTCTCACCTGTAAAGTCCTCGTGCAGAACTTGAGCTGCCACTTCCAGATAAGCCTTGGAGTCACCAGCAAAGTCAAATTGGTTGAGGAAGAGAGCTAAATAAGTTGCTCCGTTGATACCATTCTCTGGTGTAGAACCATGAGCTGATTTCCCAATGACTGTCACTTCAAGAGCTTCGCCATTTTCTTTCAGACTAGCTGAAAGCTTGTGGGCAGCAGCAAAGTCTTGTAATTTCTTATCCAATTCCGCTGCATCAACTGCTGCTGTAAAAATAGCTGTCGCTGATTCTGGCACCATATTCTCACGAAGTCCGCCAGTGAAGTTCTTGAGTTTAAAGCTGCCATCATTACTGTTACCAAAGTGGAGATATTCTGTGATATTCCCTTTTTCACCGTTTATGATTGGAAATTCTGCGTCTGGTGAGAAACCAAAGTCTGGCTCAGGTAGGCCAACATGCTTGAAATAATAGTCCATGTCTTGCCAACCGGATTCCTCGTCTGTCCCCACCACAAAGCGAACGCTCTTAGATACTGGCAATCCCAAGTCCTTGATGATTTTCAAACCATAGTAACAAGCCATGGTTGGACCTTTATCATCAGATGAACCACGCGCATAAAGCTTGCCATCAATAATTTCAGGTTTGTAAGGATCTGTATTCCAGCCACTCCCGGCAGGAACCACATCCATGTGGGCAAAAATCCCAAGTTCTTCCTCACCCTCACCAAAAGTAAAGTGGCCAGCATAATTGTCAACATTCTTGGTTTCATAGCCATCGCGTTCAGCAATTTCTAAAAACTTATGCAGAGCTTGAACAGGACCAGGTCCAAAAGGATGTTCATTATCAGCCTTGGAATCGTCCCGCTCTGAGTTGATTTCCAAAAGACTAAACAGGTCAGCTAAGAGAGCTTCTCTGCGTTTTTCAACTTCCGCTTTAAAATCAATTGTCATTATTTCACCCCAATTTCTAATTCGATTTAAATCAATAGAATGTCGAATTAAATCATAAACGTAACTATATCAACGTTTCTCAATGATTTCATCAACCGGCAAACGATAACTAGGCTCTAGTTTTTCATCTGTATAGCCAACAGTAATCAAGAGTTCCGGACGAAAACGCTCATCAATTTCCAAAACCTCATTAACCTTAGATTTATCGAAACCTAAGATGATGTTAGAGCCGATACCTTGGTCAGTCAGAGCCAAAACAAGATTCATGGCTACCAGACCAGCATTGAGAGCTAAATAATCGCTCTTTTGCTGTTCACTATAGCGAGCAAACTCAGCTGGCAGATTCTGCATATAGAATTGGAGCTGCTCATCAGAGAAATTTCTCACTCCAGCCACACGCGCAATCTTACGAGCCCGCTTGGTCAAATCTGTATCCGTAAAGAGGGCAATGGTCACTGGAGCTTCCTTAATCTGGTCCACATTTCCACCAAAAGCTGTCTCTGCTAGAGCCTGATTACGCTCCCGCACCACAACGAACTTCCATGGCTGGCTATTGTGAGCACTGGGTGCCAACGTTGCAATTTCAATAGCTGTGCGAACATCCTTTGGATCCACAGGTTTGTCTTTGAAATGCTTGGTCGCATGACGCTTTTTATTGAGTTCTAGAAATTTCATAGGTCTCTTCCTTTTCTTAATATACTAGCTTCATTTTATCATATAATCTAAGAGTTTGCAGGAGATTATTCACAGCGAGAAACTTTACACAGTAACTGTTATGAATATTTTAGGCTATCTCAAAAATACACTTACTTCGATTGATTTTAAATTAA
>CAUVQK010000116.1:0-5013 GCA_963553705.1 uncultured Streptococcus sp. | reverse complement strand
ACCAAGGTTGAGATTGAAATCAACTCTGTTACAGACAACCCTATCATCACCAAGGAAGGTCATGTCATCTCAGGCGGCAACTTCCACGGAGAACCAATGGCACAGCCATTCGACTTCCTCGGTATCGCTATTTCTGAAATCGGAAATGTATCCGAGCGTCGTGTAGAACGTCTGGTCAATAGCCAACTGAGCAAGCTTCCATCCTTCTTGGTCAAACACCCAGGACTCAACTCTGGCTTTATGATTACCCAGTATGCTTGTGCTTCGCTCGCTTCTGAAAACAAAGTTCTGTCTCATCCAGCCAGCGTAGACTCTATCCCATCTTGTGAAAACCAAGAAGACTTTGTCAGCATGGGAACAACCGCAGCACGCAAGGCAGCTGAAATTCTCAAGAATTCTCGCCGCATCGTAGCAACAGAAATCATGGCAGCCTGCCAAGCTCTGGATCTGAAACCAGAAAACCATGAACTGGGTAAAGGAACCAAGCCAGCCTACGACCTCTTCCGTCAGCATGTCCGCTTTATCGAGTTTGATAAGGACATCGAAATCTATGAAGAGCTCAACAAGGCTTCTGAGCTGATTGAAAACGAAGAATTCCTAGCAGCCGTTGAAAAGGCTGTGGACTTGAGCATTCAGTTCTAAAGCTGGTGGCTCTGTAAAAAAGCTATTCTAAGAAGCCCGCTCTCACTCAGCTGGGCTTCTTTTCCCGCCAAAAGCCATTGACAGGCTTGGTGGAAACTCTTATAATAAAGTCGCAAGTATCGTTATGGAAGAGGACAAAATCATGTTAGAAGATTACTATCAGCTAGATAACAGCTACTATCATAAGAGACTAGATGATGATTTATATGCTGCCAAATGGGGGATGGTTATTGAGTTTTTGGACTTAAATGACCCCAACTTAAAACCCTTTGACGGCGTCAACTTTGCCTTGATTGGCTTCAAGAGTGACAAAGGGGTTTATATCAACCATGGCCGAGTGGGGGCTGTCGAAGGACCACAAGCTATCCGAACCCAGCTGGCCAAGCTTCCTTGGCATCTGGGCAGAAACGTCCGCGTCTTTGATGTTGGCGATATTGACGGTCCTAACCGCTCTCTGGAGCAGTTGCAGCAAAGCTTGGCTCGAGCAGTCAAACGCCTGCGAGAGCTTAATCTCCGGCCTATTGTCCTAGGTGGCGGCCACGAAACAGCCTACGGCCACTATCTGGGGCTTAAGTCCTCACTAAATCCTGACCAAGACTTGGCCGTTATCAATATGGATGCCCACTTTGATTTGCGTCCCTATGACCAGACTGGTCCCAACTCCGGTACCGGTTTTCGCCAGATGTTCGATGACACTCTAGCTCAAAAGCAGGCCTTTAACTACCTTATCCTAGGGATTCAGGAGCATAATAACAATCTCTTTCTTTTTGACTTTGTGGCAAAATCCAAGGCTATCCAGTTTCTGACTGGAATGGATATGTACCAAATGGGTTACAAGGAAGTCTGCAAAGCGGTCGATGCCTTTTTGGCCGGCAAAGAGCAGGTCTATTTGACCATTGACATTGACTGCTTTGCAGCTGGCGCCGCTCCTGGTGTCAGTGCCATTCAGTCACTGGGTGTGGATCCCAATCTAGCTGTTCTGGTCTTCCAGCACATCGCCGCGTCAGGCAAACTGATTGGCTTTGATATCGTCGAAGTCTCTCCACCTCACGATATAGACAACCATACGGCCAATCTGGCTGCCAGCTTTGTCTTTTACCTGACCCAAGTCTGGGCACAAGCACATGACTAAAATGGGCATTTAAAAACTTCATTACAAACATCAAAAGAGGATGAACTCTATGTTCATCCTCTTTTATTTTGCGTTTAATGCCTGAGATAGCCCTTGGCGTAAGTTTTCTAATTCCTTTAGTTGGTGCCGATCTCGGTAGGGATTGAGCTGGCTTTTGGCCGTTTCATAGTAGGTCTCAAAGTCCTGATCCAGCAAGTCTTCAAAGCCTGCTTGCTGCAAGCTGCCAGTCAGCAGGCGATGCTTAATCACAGCCATCAGATAGTAGATCAGCCCCTTGTCCCGCGGATTGCCATAGCGACTAATGAGGCTATCCTTTTTCCGCAGCAGATCAAGCACAGGCTGGTAATCTCCCTTCTCGCAACCAATCAAGGCCAAATAAACTTCCAACTGGGTCTCTTTCCAAGGGAAGCTGAGAGATTTCAAGGCTGTTTTAGCTTTGAGGAAAATTCGCTCCGCCTGCTCATAATCTTTCAGCTGATAATAGGTCATACCCAAGCCGATGTAGAAAGCAAAAATCGAAGGCTCTGCTGTTTTATTTTCCGTCAGCTTAATGGCCTCCTTCTGATGGGTCAGCGCAGTCGTGAAATTCCCGCGAATCTGCTCAATCTCCGCCAAATAGTCTAGAGCCGCCGCAATCTGAATCGAGTACTTGGAACGCAGCGAAGCTGTCAAGCTGAAACAATCAATAGACTGGTAGAGATGGTGAAGCGACTGCTCCTCATCTCCAATCATGAGATGATAGAGCCCCTTGAGCCGAAGGTTGATAGCAATGGCCTCGTGATTGTTGGCCTGGACCGAAGCATCTAGAGCCAGCTCCGTATAGTAGCGCATCTCAGGGATATTCTCCGTCTGGATACAGTAGTAAATCATCTGCCGATAGCCTTCTAGGAGAAAATCCATCTGCTGCAGCTCCTTGGCCGAAATAATCACCTGCTGGATATTGTCCATTCCCTGCTGGTAATTCCCCGTCCGAATGGCATAGCGCCCTTCTAGATAGAGAAAGCGGAGAACCAATAGCTGAAAATCCTTGTGATTCTGATGTTTTCTCTCTAAGCCCTCCATTTCCCGACGGATACGGTCAAACTGGTCTAAAACTGCGGACTGATTGCTATCATCCGTCTTTTCGATAAAGCCAAACTCCCGTGAATAAATCGGAAATAGCTCGTGATGAAACTGCAGAGTAGCCTCGAGATAATGCAGCTCGTACTCCAGAGACTTAATCGGCTGCTTGGACATCTTGTAGTGATAGGCGATTTCATTGAGCAGCTGAGCATGGTAGAGAGAGTCTCCCAGCTGGTCTTCCATGCCTTGGGCAATCTGGTGATGCAGCATTCGCTTCTTAGCCAATGACAAACGCTCATAGGCGTAGATTCTCAAAAGCTCCTGGCTGAATCGCACTACCAATTCTTCTCCCTGCTCCTCTTCTATCAACAGCTGCTTCTGTCCAAATTCCTCAGTGATTTCGACCACTTCTTCCATCGGCAGGCCTAATAACCTAGCTAAGAGCGAAACCGAGGCAGGAGCCCTAAAACAAGCCAGATAGTCCACCAACTCTTCCTCTTGACTGCTCAAGTAATCCAGCTTCAAGGATAGCTTGGCCTTGATGGCCGGAGTCAGCGGATGAAACTTCTCCCCTCGCAGAAGCTGCTCAGCATACTCTGATAGGAAGAAAGGGATGCCTTGACTGACCCGATAAATATCCTCAAGGCCTTCTTCAGATATAGCTAACAGGCCTGTCTGGGCTTGCAAGTAAGCCGCACTATCCTTAAAATTCAGCGGCTGCAGCTCAATAAAGCCCAGCTTATTGCGTACCAGCAGGTGATTGAAAAAATGTTCCAAATAAGAAGGGGTGCTCAGATGCTTGGTCAGCACAAAGGCCACAGGATAGCCAGTCAAATGATTCATGACCTGTTCCAATACAGCAACGCTGGCCTTATCCATCCAGTGACAGTCCTCAATCAAGATTATCAAAGCTTTTTTCTTAGAAATCTTCTGCAGAATATCCACCACAAACTGAGCCAGCTTATCCGCATCCAACTGAAGATCTGAAGCACCTCCTGTCAAAATGGGAAAATAACTCTCCAAAATGACCTGCCACTGACTGATAGAGAGAATCTGGTGCTGAATAACCAAGTCCCCCAGGCCGTCCAGCAAGCCACGCCAAGGCTGCAGCTCTGCCTTCATCTCTTCCTTGAAGCACTCAGCCATGACAATCTGGAAATACTTGGTCTGATTGGCCAATACTTGACGAGTCACTGTCCGCTTTCCGATACCAGTACCACCGACTAGGACCAGAGCACGCGCCTCCTGAGTCTCTATCACCTTAGAAAAGTAAGATTCCAAACGCTTGATTTCATCGACCCGCCCGAAAAAGTGATCCGTATTGCGCAGAAACTGCTTTGTCTTACGATCGCTCCGGTCCTTGGCAAGCACCTCATGATATAGTTGCTGGATAGGTTCCGTAGGACTAATGCCCAGTTCCTTATCCAAAATATTGACCAATTTGTAATAAGTCTCAATCACCTTGCCAGGCCGATCATTATCCTGATAGAGCTTCATGAGCAGATGGTAGTTCTTCTCATCAAACTCATCAATGCTGATCAAACGGCGCAAATTCCGCTCAGCCTCTTCCAAATCTAGGTGGTCTTTTTCTGTTTCCAGCTGCTGGTAGCAGGCTTGGATATAAAGCTGCTCATATCGGGTCCGCATCTTAGACACCCAGTAATCAAAAGCCTCACTGTCCTTGAGATAGAAGCCCTGCAGAAAATCCCCTTGATAGAGCGACAGATGCTCCGCAAGATGATCCGTAAAAAGTTCTACATCACTTTCAATCGCACACTCGGGATTAAGCGACAGAACAGTTCGGTTGGGAGCGACAATCCATTCCCCACCTAATAGCTTGTTAGCTTGATAAATGGTATTGCGCAGATTCTTTTTGGCGGTCTGATTATCCTTGTTTTCCCAGAGGATTCCTGCAATTTCCTCCCGATTGACTGCTCCATTGATGTGAAGATAGTAAAGCAGAGCATTGATTTTGGCAAAAGGAAAAAAGACTTCCTCCTGATTGAGAAAGACACTCGGACTTCCCAGCAATTTCAACCTCAAAAGATCTTTAGTCATGCAAACGCCTCCAAGAAACCTTATAGAACTAATATAAACAAAAAGAGACAGTTTGGCAAGTAAAGTATTATACCAGCCCTTAATTTCCAGTTTTTAAATTGGTTTTATTTAGGAATTTT
>CAUVQK010000115.1:0-5019 GCA_963553705.1 uncultured Streptococcus sp. | reverse complement strand
ATAAAGGAAATCAATATATTAAATCAGAGGTGAGATGATGCTTTATGAATTTTGTGCGGAAAATGTAACCTTGTTAGAAAAGGCTATGAAGGCTGGAGCCCAGCGGATTGAGCTCTGTGATAATCTGGCTGTCGGTGGTACGACGCCCAGCTATGGCGTAATTCAAGCAGCTGTTGACTTAGCCAAGCTTTATGGTGCGACTGTGATGACCATGATTCGGCCTCGGGGCGGTGATTTTGTTTACACTAACCTTGAGATTGAGATTATGCTGGCTGATATCCAAAAAGCCAAGGAAGCTGGCAGTCAGGGAGTCGTTTTTGGTGTCTTGACGGAGAAGAATGAAATAGATGTTCCGAAGATGCAGCGCCTGCTGGAGGCTTGCAAGGGACTGGAAGTAGTCTTTCACATGGCTTTTGATGCGATACAGGCTGAATACCAGTTTGGCGAAATGGATTGGCTAATTGAGAACGGTGTCCAGCGAATTTTGACCCACGGAGGACCTGCTAATGAGCCGATTGAGGAGCATTTTGCTTGGCTGGATGAATTAATCGAGCATGCTGCTGATCGGATTGATATCATGCCGGGTGGAGGCATTCATCTAGG
Organism: uncultured Streptococcus sp.; assembly: GCA_963553705.1. Taxonomy (GTDB): domain Bacteria; phylum Bacillota; class Bacilli; order Lactobacillales; family Streptococcaceae; genus Streptococcus. The sequence goes on along the minus strand of CAUVQK010000115.1, from coordinate 4,416 downwards.
CAATCGTCAGCAAATTATAGACAGCCTGGCAGTAGACCAGCTGCATGGAACTAAAATTGTATTTTAAGGAGGGGTAAGCTGCGCTAGCAGCGGCTGAGTAGATGTTGGAACTATTTGAAAAATACAAGGCTAATCTAGAAAAGCTTCAGACTTACGGCTTTAAGGAGTCTGATGGAGCTTACCGTTTCTCGCAGAAGATTATGAAGGGTGACTTTCGCTTGGAAGTAACTATCAGAGATGGGAAGCTGGACTATCAGGTCTTTGACTGTGATACTGATGATGCCTATCTGCAGGTCAAGATGGAGCAGGTGACGGGGGAGTTTGTCGGTCAGGTTCGTGAAGCTTGTCAGGAAGTACTGCTGGCTATCCGTCAGCACTGTTTTGACGAGGGTGGCTTTCTCTATGAGCAGAGTAAGCGACTGCGGGATCACGCGGCTGAGGTTTATCAGGGGCAAATAGAGTACCTCTGGGAGAAGTCTTCCAGAAAAAGCTCGACTAAAGCTGGGGTTTTCCGCCATCAGGACAGTAAAAAATGGTATGGAGCTTTTTTGACTACAGACTGGTCTAAGTTTGAAGCAGAGCGAAGCGGCGCTATCGAGGTGCTGAATGTTAAGAATGACCATGTGGCAGAGCTGATTCAGAAAAAGGGGATTTACCCGGCCTTTCACATGAATAAGAAATATTGGCTCAGTCTGCCCTTGGATGATAGACTGAGCGATCAGGAAATCTTTGATTTACTGGCTGTTAGTTACCAGCTGACCAGTAAAAAATAGAATCGAAGCACAGCGTTCCAATCCGCTGTGTTTCATTTTTCCTCAAAAAACAGTATAATAAAAAGACTAGTAAGAATAGGAGAAATTATGAACCTCATTAGAAAATTAGCCTGGTTTTTTAAGTTGGAAAAGCGGCGCTATATCATCGGTATCTTGGCCTTGTCCTTGGTCAGTGTCTTCAATCTGATACCGCCTAGAATCATCGGTCAGGTTATTGACCGAATTGCTAGCAAACATCTGACTTCTCAAGAGCTGCTCTTTAATTTGCTGTTGCTGATTGCTTCAGCTTTTATCATGTACGGCCTGCGTTATGTCTGGCGCCTTTATATCTTAGGGACGTCCAATAATCTGGGACGGATTCTGCGCTCTCGATTGTTCGAGCACTTTACTCACATGTCTCCCTCTTTTTATCAGAAATACCGTACAGGGGACTTGATGGCTCATGCGACCAACGATATCAATGCAATTGTCAGTCTGGCTGGGGGTGGAGTCATGTCAGCTGTGGATGCTTCTATTACAGCCCTGGTGACCCTGCTAACTATGTTTTTCGTTTTGGACTGGCGGCTAACCTTGATTGCCATTGTGCCCATGCCCTTCTTGTCGTGGGGTACGGGCTTGATTGGCCGAAAAAATCATGAAAGTTTTAAGGCTGCTCAAGAGGCATTTTCGGATTTGAACAATAAGGTTCAGGAGAGTGTTTCAGGGATTCGAGTGACCAAGTCCTTTGGCTATCAGGAGGCGGAGACTCAGTCTTTTGGCAAGACAAATCAAGAAGTCTACGAAAAAAATGTTTTGGCTGCCAAGTACGATTCTCTTTTTGACCCCTTGGTTTTGCTTTTTATCGGTCTTTCTTATGTTTTGACCTTGATTTTCGGTGGAATTTTTATCTCCCAAGGGCAGTTTACCATAGGAGAGTTGGTTACTTTTATCACTTATCTGGATATGCTGGTTTGGCCGCTGCAGGCTACAGGCTATCTTTTTAACATCGGCCAGCGAGGTGCTGTTTCCTATGAACGGATTGAGAAACTGCTGGCTCAGGAGTCAGATGTCAAGGAAGCTGAACAGCCTCTTTCTCATGCGGAAAATGGTCGATTGGATTATGACATTCAGAAATTTGCTTATGCAGAGGAGACTAGTTTATCGGATATTCATTTTTCCATTGAGCAGGGACAGACACTGGGAATTGTCGGTCAGACGGGCTCAGGGAAGACCACTCTTCTGCGCTTGCTGCTGCGGGAGCAGGATATTCAGGAGGGGGCTATCTATCTGAATGGACATGATATCCGGGAGTACCGCCTCAAAGACTTGCGCCGTCTTATCGGCTATGTACCACAGGAACAGATGCTCTTTGCTCTGTCCATTCGGGACAATATCCGCTTTGCAAATCCCCAGCTGACAGATAGTCAGGTTCTAGCTGCTGCTCAACTCTGCGGTGTTTATGAGGATATTCAGGCTATGCCAGAGGGGCTGGATACGGTTGTAGGCGAGCGGGGCTTGTCTCTATCGGGTGGACAGAAGCAGCGCTTGGCGATGAGTCGGGCTATTATTACAAATCCTGAAATTCTGATTTTGGATGATTCCCTGTCGGCTGTTGATGCCAAGACGGAGCATCTGATTTTAGAAAATCTAAAGTCTGAGCGTGCTGGCAAGACAACCATCATCACAGCTCATCGGCTGTCGGCCTTGGTGCATGCAGACCTGATTTTGGTCATGGAAGAGGGACGTATCAAGGAGCGAGGCACTCATCAAGAGCTATTGGAGAAAAAGGGCTGGTATGCTCAGACTTATCATAATCAGCAGCTGGCAGAAAGCTTGAAGGAGGAAGATTAATATGAAAAAGAAAGCAACTTTTCATCGCCTCCTAGGCTATATGTGGCGCTACAGGATAGTGAGCAGCATGGCCTTGACCTTCATCCTGCTGACGACTCTGGTCACAACAGCATTGCCGCTCTTGGCCCGCTATTTTATTGATCAATTTATCGGCCGTAACCAAGCCTTTGCTGGCCTGCCTTTGCTGGCTCTTTACTATGGCCTTTTCCTCTTGCGGGTACTTTTTACCTTCTTGGGAAAGTATTTCTTTGCGCGTGTGGCTCAAAGTGTGGTTCGGGACTTGCGACAGGAAAGCTTTGCCAATATCCAGCGCCTGCAAATGGCTTATTTTGATAGAACGCCAGCTGGTGCTATCGTTTCCCGCTTGACCAATGATACTCAGGCAGTCGCAGATATGTTCAGTGAGATTTTTTCTAATTTTTTGAGCTCCTTGCTGATTTTAGTTGTTACTTTGAGCGCCATGTTTGCCCTCAACTGGCAATTGACCCTGATGATCGCTCTCTTTTTACCTCTGATGGCAGCCTCTATCTTGCTCTATCAGCATCTATCCAATCGGCAGCTCAAGCAGGTCCGGAATAAACTCAGCGATTTGAATGTCAAGCTATCTGAGAGTATCGAGGGAATGCGGATTATTCAAGCTTTTGGGCAAGAGAAGCGCTTGCTGCGGGAATTTGAAGAAATCAACGGTCAGCATTTAGGCTTTACCAATCGCTATCTCAATATCAACAGTCTCTTTCTGAGGCCAGCTATGTCCCTACTGAAAATCTTGGCTTATGGAGTGATTTTGACTTACTTTGGCTTGACTTGGCAAGTGGTGGGAATTACGGCTGGTATTATGTATGCTTTTATCCAGTATGTCAATCAGCTTTTTAATCCTTTGATTGATGTTATGCAGAATTACTCTGTTTTACAGACATCTATGGTTGCTGCGGAACGGGTTTTTGAAATTATGGACCGCACTGACTACGAGCCTGAGCAGGCTAATCAAGACCTGCAAATCCAAGATGGCAGTATCGAATTCAAGCATGTTTCCTTTTCTTATGATGGGAAGCGTGATGTTTTGCAGGATATCTCCTTTTCTGTCAAAAAAGGCCAGACGATTGCCTTTGTGGGCTCGACTGGCTCTGGCAAGTCCTCTATTATCAATCTTTTCCTACGTTTTTATGAGTTTGAGCGGGGGCAGATTTTGATTGATGGCCGTGACATTAAAGACTATAGTCAGGCGGAGCTGCGGCGAAAGATTGGCCTTGTTTTGCAGGATCCCTTCCTTTATCACGGTACCGTTGCTTCCAATATCAAGCTTTACCAAGAGCCGCTGACACGAGAAGAAATTATAGAAGCGGCCAAGTTTGTAGATGCTCATGGCTTTATCAGTCAGTTGCCTCAAGGCTATGACGCCCCTGTGACTGAGCGGGGAGCGACTTTTTCCAGCGGTCAACGGCAGCTTCTAGCCTTTGCCAGAACCATCGCGACCAAGCCTAAAATCTTGATTTTGGATGAGGCGACAGCCAATATTGATTCGGAGACAGAGGAGTTGATTCAAGCCTCACTGAGAAAAATGCGGCAGGGTAGGACAACCGTTGCCATTGCCCACCGTCTGTCTACTATTCAGGATGCCGACTGCATCTATGTCTTGGATAAGGGCCGCATTATAGAATCCGGCAGCCACGAAGAATTGTTAGCCCAAGATGAAACCTATAAGAAAATGTATCAACTTCAGGCTGGGATGATGGGGTCTTGAAAAGCCTGATTATAAATGAAAGGTGTAGAATTACAAATGAATTCTACACCTATTTTAAATAGTCTTTTAATT
>CAUVQK010000114.1:0-5049 GCA_963553705.1 uncultured Streptococcus sp. | reverse complement strand
CTAATTCATAAGAAAGCCTTTTCTTTATTATACCTTATTCTTTATGATATGTCTTCCGAATAGCGTCTTTGATGCTTTCAACGGTCGGAATCATCGCATTTTCTAAGTTCTGCGCATAAGGCATTGGCACGTCTTCTCCAGCACAGCGGCGGATTGGCGCATCTAGATAGTCAAATGCTTCAGACTCAGAAATAATCGCTGAAATTTCACCAATGAAACCGCTGGTTTTGTGGGCGTCATTAACCAGAACAACCTTTCCAGTCTTCTTAACAGAATTGATGATAATATCCTTATCAAGCGGCACCAATGTACGTGGGTCGACCACTTCTACAGAGATGCCTTCTTCTGCCAATTCTTCCGCTGCCTGCATGACACGGCGAAGCATTTTTCCGTAAGTAACAACTGTTACATCGGTACCTTCTTTTTTGATTTCACCTACACCGAGTGGGATTACATACTCAGGATCTAGTGGCACCTCGCCTTTTTGGTTAAATTCAGACTTGTATTCTAGGATAATGACCGGGTTGTTGTCTCGGATAGAAGCCTTGAGAAGTCCCTTCATATCTGCCGGAGTTCCTGGAGCGACTACCTTAAGCCCTGGAATGTGGGTAAACCAAGATTCCAAAGACTGCGAGTGCTGAGCGGCAGAACCAACTCCATTACCTGCTGCACAGCGGACAGTAATTGGAACTTGGCCTTTTCCGCCAAACATATAGCGCGTTTTAGCGGCTTGATTAACAATAGCATCCATGGCGATTACAGAGAAGTCCATAAAGGTCATGTCTACGATTGGACGCAGCCCTGTCATAGCTGCTCCAGCTGCTGCTCCAGAAATCGCTGCTTCCGAAATCGGACAGTCACGTACACGCTCTGGACCGAACTCTTCCAGCATACCAACGGATGTTCCGAAATCTCCACCAAAGACTCCGACATCTTCTCCCATCAAGAGTACATTTTCATCGCGACGCATTTCCTCAGACATAGCGAGGATAATGGTGTCACGAAAAGACATAGTTTTAGTTTCCATTTTCTTTTACTCCTCTCTTTAGTCTGCGTAAATATCTTCAAAGGCAGATTCAAGCGGCGGGAATGGACTTTCTTCTGCAAACTTCACAGATGCTTCTACTGCTTCTTTGACTCCAGCTTGGATAGCTTCTAGCTCTTCCTCGCTTGCAATCTTGTTTTCCAGCAAGTATTTACGAAGATTTTCGATTGGATCTTTCTTCTTCCATTCTTCTACTTCTTCACGAGTACGGTATTTACCTGGGTCAGAAGACGAGTGTCCCAACCAACGATAAGTCACACTCTCAATCAAGACAGGTCCTTTACCACTGCGAACATGCTCCACAGCCTTTTGGAATCCTTCATAGACATCCAGAACATTATTGCCATCTTCGATGAACATACCTGGGATACCATAAGCTGCGCTGCGCTCGTGGATATGCTCTACATTGGTCATTTTCTTGATGTCGGCAGAAATGCCATAGCCGTTATTGATACAATAGAAAATTACTGGTAGATTCCAGATAGAAGCCATGTTGACTGCTTCGTGGAAGACACCTTCGTTGGTAGCACCGTCACCAAAGAAGCAGACAACAATCTTACCTGTCTTATGCATTTGCTGGGTCAGAGCTGCTCCAACAGCAATTCCCATGCCACCGCCCACAATACCATTGGCACCAAGGTTTCCGGCATCTAGGTCGGCAATGTGCATAGAGCCGCCTTTTCCTTTACAGGTACCGGTGTATTTCCCTAGGATTTCCGCCATCATTTCGTTGAGGTTGATTCCTTTTGCGATAGCTTGACCGTGTCCCCGGTGATTAGAAGTCAACAAATCATCCTTGTTCAAAGCCAGCATAGCACCAACATTAGCTGCTTCCTCACCTACTGAGAAGTGAGTCATTCCAGGAACCTTTCCTTTTTTTACAAGTTGAGCAATTTTTAAGTCCATACGACGGATTTCTTCCATCTTACGGAACATCTCTAACAAAAGATCTTTATCTAAAGTTGCCATTTTTTTGCCTTTCTAAGCATAATTCTTCTATTTAATTCTATCTAAAGCTGTAAGCACTGTCAAAACTTTTGCTCACTTATATTTCACAAAGAAAAACCAGTCAATCCATTGGATAAACTGGTTTCCGACACCAAAATAGAAATTTCACAAACTTTTTGTGCTAGAGTAGTTTTTACTATTTTGAAACTGTTATACGAAAATAATAGCAGAGCATGCTTCTGATTAGTCTGCCTGTTTAGCAAAGTCTGCAATCATCTGCTCCATTTGCTCGCGACTTGGAGTTGTCAGCATATAGAGGTAGTCACCTTGCAGCTCTGCAAAAGCGGCTGGCATGTCTTTTTTAACCTTGAAATTATCTCTGTATTTCTCCAGCAAGTCAGCCTCAGGGTAAGCATAGTTTGTCGATGCACGGCGCGAGGTTGCCAAACAATACAGTGGCTCCATGTGAGCAGCTGGGAAAGGCTCTCCTGCTACAATCGCTGCATAGCCTCTGTAAAGATCGATTGAGTGGGCGAAATTATAGACATCAATGGTAAAGCCGCCAGCTGGACGGTTATTGTACTCAATGGCTACATAATCATCACCTTCGCGGAAGAACTCAATATGGAAAAAACGTTCTTTCATGCCGAAGGTTTTGACAATCGCTTCTCCATAAGCACGCAGTTTTGGATCCATATCCTTAAGAACGTAGTAGGAATTGTCCATCTTATAGATCATCAAATCCAGCGGTGTATGAGCATAGTCAAAGGTGGTCGAAAAGACGATCTGACCGTCCTTATCTACCAAACCGTCAAAAGTACAGATTTCGCCAGACTGGACAAACTTTTCAAAGAAATAAGCTGTCTGATGATCCCATTCTTGCTTGAAACGTTCAACATCTTCTGCTGTTTCCAATTTAAAGGTCGCAGCTGCCCCCACTCCATTATCAGGCTTGGCAATCAAAGGCAGACCAAGTTTCTTGACAGCCAAATCAGCGCCTGCTTCTGTATTGACAATCTGACCAGGTACGACTGGAACGCCTGCTTTTTTAAAGAGTTTCTTCATTTCTGATTTGAACTTGGTCTTTTTCAAGTCTTTTGGCTTCGCTCCAAATACATTGAATTGCTCACGCAACTCAGCGTCCAGTTCTAGCCAGTATTCATTATGTGACTCAATCCGATCGATAGGTCCATGCTTGTAGAAGAGAAAGGCCACCGCTCTTTTTACTTCGTCAAGATTTTCAAGATTTTCTACTCTAAAGTATTCACTCAATGAATCCTTCAAAGGCTGGTCTAGCTGGTCATAAGGCTCCTGACCGATTCCCAGAACAGTAATTCCTTTGTTAGCCAGTTCCACTGTAAACTGCTGAAAATTTTGTGGATAATAGGGAGAAATAACAATATAATTCATAGGAAACCTCCTTTAAAGATTGAGTTCATTAAGGAAATAAGGCATTTGCTTACGCCACCAAATCCAGTCATGGGAAACATCGTGACCCCATTCAGCAAACCAAGCTGGAATATTCTTATGCTCAAAAGCTTCTTTCAGCGTGTAGAAGGAAGGCAAGCCATCCTGCTCCCAGTCGCCCAAGCCAGTACAAACGATAATGTCGGCCTGTCGATAGCGGTCAATAAACCAGCCATCATTTTGATTCCAGATATAGTCTGCTGGAGAGTTTTGATAAATGACTTCGTCGTTCAAATTGTCACCAACAAAGAAACGTGCATCATAGACACCACTGAGGGCAATCACTTTATTGAAAACATCTGGATGCTGCAGAAAGAAATTAAGGGCATGATAAGCTCCCATGGAGCAGCCTGTCGTCATCATAGGGTCAAACCAGCCTGTCTTATGCTTAACGAAAGGAATAGCTTCCTCGATGATATAACGCTCATATGCACGATGCATTTCTGCTCGATCGTGAGGATGCTTCCAGTCCGCCAACCAGCTCTCACTATCAACACTGCTAAGAGTGAAAAACTGGACCTTACCGGCCTCAATAAAACCTGCGCAGGCTTCAATCATGCCGAAGTCAGCATACTCATTATGGCTGCCGCCTGATGATGCGAAAACTATAATCGGGAGCCCAGCGTGGCCATAGCGATTGACATACATTTCACGACCTAAATTGCCGCTCCAATGACTTAAAAATTCTACATGCATAGTTTCTACCTCTTTCTTAGTGTTTGACTAGATTACCATTTTTCGCCGATAAAACGGAAGCAGTCCGGCAAGTGCTCCGCCCAAGCGATCTCGTTGTGAATAGCCCCAGACTGGATCTTAATTTGAATATTGGACAAATCTACCCCAGATACAAGTAACTGCCGGAAATAGCTGAGCGATGAATCTATATAGGCCTGCTTGATATTGCCCGCCATCAATGTCTTATCTGTATCATCAGCCTCTTCCGTCCCAACATAAATGAAAACTCGCTGGTCTGCCTGAAGTTTTTTTCTCTCAATATAACGGTCAAAAGCTTCCTGATGCAGCCAATTAGCTGATGAAAAGATGCCCAGACAGCCAATCTGTTCTTGGTATTCAACACCGATAAACTGGCTGATATTTCCACCAAGAGAAGAGCCAATCATGGCCGTATGCAGTCGATCCGACTTGGTCCGATAATGCTGATCAATAAAAGGCTTGACAACTTCCATGACAAACTCCGCATACTCCGTTCCCTTGCCGCCAAACTGAATGCCGGGAATATTGGACTCTTGGAACTTCCAAGCTGCGTATTCATTCATCCGCTGTTGACCATCGTTATCAATAGCCACGACAATCATTTTTTCAATATCTGGATTACGCTTAATTGTTGGAATCACCTTCCACGAATGGCCGCTGAAAGACTCCTTGCTATAAAGAACATTTTGTCCGTCATGAAAATAAACGACCGGATAGGTCTTGTTTGTATCCTGACTATAGTTCTTTGGAAGTAATACGCGGACACGGCGTTTCTGCTTGGTATAAGGAACAACTAACTCATGTGTTTTCATTTCAAGGTAAAAATAGGATTTATTCATTTTCAGAAAACTTTCTATTTTCAAAATTTTTATTTA